>NZ_PCZU01000268.1:115768-115892 GCF_002887785.1 Rhodococcus sp. ENV425 | reverse complement strand
GCACACGCGCCCGGCTGACGGCCGCCGCGGGACTCGGGGTGCGACGTCGTTCAGCCGCGCGCCGCGATCCGTGCCTGCACCTCCGGCCGGCGCAGCGGCGGCACCGTCGGCGGCGGCTGCCGGC
>NZ_PCZU01000268.1:90466-115718 GCF_002887785.1 Rhodococcus sp. ENV425 | reverse complement strand
GCCGGTCGAGCAGTCGCATGGTGACGGCCGTGACCTCGGCGACGGCCTCCTCGAACGGTTCGCGGGTGGCGTCGGACAGTTTGTGGACGCCGCTGACCTTGCGCACGTACTGGCGGGCGGCGGCCTCGATCTCCTCGGCGGTCGCTGCCGGCTCGAGCCCGCGCAGCTCCGTGATGTTCCGGCACATGGACCGAGGGTAACCCGGGTCCTCAGCCGAGGCGACCGCCGAGCATGCCGCGCAGCGCATTCAGGCACAGCTCCCGCAGCTGCGTCCCGGTGACCGTGGGGTGATCGTGCCAGTCGACGCACACGCTGCGCACGAGGGCGATCCATCCCTGCACGGCCACCGCGACGAGTTCGCGTTCGTCGTCGGGCGGGGCGAGCGCGTCGAGGATGCGTTCCTGCTGAACGCCGAGTTCGGCGTCGACGATCGCGCGGATACCGGCGTCGGCGGAGTCCGCGGCCCGGTTGACCGCCGCGACGCCCTGCCGGTGCGACGCGACGTAGTCGAGGTAGGCGTCGAGGCCCGCGATGATCCGCTCGGCGACGGTGAGCTGCGGATCCGGTTCGGTGACGGCGAGCAGCCGGTCGGACTCGCGCTGGACGACCGCCGCCATGAAGTCTCGTTTGGTCGGAAAGTAGTGGTACATCAGGCCGCGCGAGACCCCGGCGAGTTCGGCGACCTCCTCGATCCACACGTCCTCGTAGGCGCGCTCGGCGAACAGGCGCGCGCCGATGTCGAGCAGCTGCGCGCGGCGCTGCTCGGGATCGAGTCGTCGGCGGGATCGGGCCACGGACTCAATCTAGTTCTTGACACCCGTCCGTCCCGGCGTAGCGTGATTACTGTACACGGATTCAATAACTGGGGGTCGGAGCATGGCCATGGCCACGTCACGGGTGTTCGACACGGAAATTCCGCGCCCGCCGAAACGTCTCCCCCTCGTCGGCGACGTCCTGGGCATGTCGCTCGAGACCCCGGTGCAGAACTCGATGGCAATCCACAAGGCCCTCGGCCCGGTGTTCGAGCGCACGGCCTTCGGCCGCCGCTTCGTGTTCGTCTGCTCCGGCGAGCTCACGGCCGAGCTGTCCGACGAGAAACGCTTCGCCAAGCACCTCGCGCCGGGCGTGGAGGCCCTGCGCGCGATCGGCGGCGACGGGCTGTTCACCGCCTTCAACGAGGAACCGAACTGGCGCCGCGCGCACGAGCTGCTGATGCCTGCGTTCACCCAGCAGGCGATGCGCCGGTACCACGCCACGATGCTCGACGTCACCGCCCAGCTCGTCGCACACTGGGACCGTACGGCGCGCAGCGGCGGCGACGTGGACATCGCCGCGGACATGACGAAGCTGACGCTGGAGACCATCGGCCGCAGCGGCTTCAGCTACTCGTTCGAGCCGTTCGAGCGTGCGGCGCGGCACCCGTTCGTCGAGGCGATGGTCGGCGGACTCTCGTTCTCGCAGCGCAGCATGCTGCGCACCGTGCCGGTCGTCGGGCGCTTCCTCTTCCCCGCCGCCAAGCGGCAGTACGACCTCGACCGGGCGCACATGCGCGACGTCGTCGACGCGGTGATCCACAGCAGGCGCGACGCCCCCGGCCCCGCCCCCGACGACCTGCTCGAGCTGATGCTGCGGGCGGCACGGGAGGACGATCCCAACAAGCTCGACGAGATCAACATCCGCAACCAGGTGCTCACCTTCCTCGTCGCCGGTCACGAAACAACTTCGGGCGCATTGTCGTTCGCTCTCTACTACCTGATGCGCGACCCACAGGCCTACGCGCGGGCGCGGGCGGAGGTCGAGGAGATCTGGGGCGACGGCGAGCCCGCATTCGAGCAGATCGCCAAGCTGCGCTACGTCCGCCGGGTGCTCGACGAGGCGCTGCGCCTGTGGCCGACCGCGCCCGCGTACGCGCGGGAGGCGAGGGTGGACACCACCCTCGCCGGCCGATACCGGATGCGTGCCGGCGACTGGGTGCTCGTGCTGCTGCCCGCGGTGCACCGCGACCCGGCGGTCTGGGGCGACGACGCCGACGAGTTCGACCCCGACCGCTTCCTGCCCGAACGGGTCCGGGCCCGGCCCGCGCACGTGTACAAACCGTTCGGCACCGGCGAACGCGCTTGCATAGGAAGGCAGTTCGCGCTGCACGAGGCCACGCTCGTGCTGGGAACCCTGTTGCGCCGCTACGACCTGGCGATGGACCCCGCCTATCGGCTGAAGGTGGCCGAACGGCTCACCCTCATGCCGGAGGGACTACACGCCCGGGTGTCCTTGCGGTCCTGAGCCGGCGCCCACCCGTGTCGTAGGCTGAGCCGGGCGGGTGGGAGAGGCCCGCACGGGAGGGAGAAACCATGAGATTCGGTTCCGCAGGCGTCACGGCGGCGGCGCTGTCCACGATCGTTGCGGCCCTGGTCGTCCCGGCGACGGCGCAGGCGGGGCCCACCGCCGACGTCGTCGCGGGCCGGGAGCGGGTGAAGGTGACGGTGCACGGTGTGCCCGTCCATCCGGAGAGCTGCCGTGTCGATCCCGATGCGGACGGCCACACCCGCAGCCTGCCCGTCGAACCGTCCGGTTCGATGGTCGCCCACGGCGTCGCACCCGGACCGCGGCGCGTGCTCGTCTGGTGCCCGGACGGGGGCATCGTCTACGAGCAGATCGTCCACGTCCTGCCCGCCGATCCGCTCGCCGACCTCGCCGACCACGTGTTCCGCACCGCCGGCAGCAGCGACCGGGTCACCGATCCGACCCTGCGCTGACGCGCCGGTGTGTCTCTTGGGCTGCCCTGACAGCCCAAGGGACACACCGGCGGCGCAGCCGCCTGTCTACACCCGCTCGATGATCGTCACGTTGGCGGTGCCGCCGCCCTCGCAGATCGTCAGCAGGCCGTAGCGACCCTCGCGGCGCTCGAGCTCGTTCAGCAGAGTCGCCATCAGCTTGGTGCCGGTGGCGCCGAGCGGGTGGCCCAGCGCGATGGCGCCGCCGTTGACGTTGACCTTGGCCGGGTCGGCGCCGATCTCCTTGATCCAGGCCAGCACGACGGGGGCGAAGGCCTCGTTGATCTCGATCAGGTCGATGTCGTCGATGCTCAGGCCGGTCTTCTCCAACGCATGCTGCGTCGCCGGGATGGGCGCGCTGAGCATGAAGATCGGGTCGTCGCCGCGGGCACTGAGGTGGTGGATCCGGGCGCGGGGCTTCAGGCCGTACTTGCGCACGGCCTCGTCGGAGGCGAGCAGCACCGCCGAGGCACCGTCGGAGATCTGGCTGGCGACGGCGGCGGTGAGCCGGCCGCCCTCGACGAGCGTCGCGAGTGACGCCATCTTCTCGAGGCTCGTCTCGCGGGGTCCCTCGTCGACGGTGGCGTCGCCGAGCGGGACGATCTCGCCCTCGAACCGGCCCTCGGCGATGGCCGCCTTGGCCCGCTCATGGCTCTGCAACGCCCAGCGCTCGAGGTCCTCGCGGCTGAGATCCCACTTGTCGGCGATCATCTCGGCGCCGCGGAACTGCGAGACCTCCTGGTCGCCGTAGCGCTCGGTCCAGCCGGTCGAACCGCCGAACGGGGTGTCGAAGCCGTACTGCTGCCCGACGATCATGGCCGCGGAGATCGGGATCTGCGACATGTTCTGCACGCCGCCGGCGACGATGAGGTCGGCGGTGCCGGACAGGATGGCCTGCGCACCGAAGTGCAGGGCCTGCTGGCTCGACCCGCACTGCCGGTCGACGGTGACGCCGGGAACGTGCTGCGGGTAGCCGGCGGCGAGCCACGCGGTGCGGGCGATGTTGCCGGCCTGGCCACCGATCGCATCGACGCAGCCGAAGACGACGTCGTCGACGTCGCTCGGGTCGATGCCGGTGCGGTCGACGATCGCCTTGATCACGTGCGCGCCCAGGTCGGCCGGGTGGACGGCGGACAGGCCGCCGTTCTTCTTGCCGATCGGGGTGCGTACCGCGTCGACGATGTATGCCTCGGTCATGAGGGACTCCTAGTCGGTTCCGGGGAAGGTCGGTTCAGGGGTTGGCAAGTCCGTCGAGCACGATGGACAGGTACTGCTGCGCCACCTTGTCGGCGGTGAGGGTGCCGCCGGGCCGGTACCAGCGCACGGCCACCCACACGGTGTCGCGCAGGAACCGGAAGACGAGTTCGACGTCGACGTCCGGCCGGAACGTGCCGTCGGCGATGCCGCGCTCGATCACCCCCACCCACAGGTCGCGGAATTCGGTGTTGAGGTCGGAGATGTAGGAGAACCGCTCGTTCTCCACGAGCCGCTTGGCCTCGTCCTGGTAGATCGCGACCGCGGCGTGCGACTTGTCGATCGATTCGTACGACGCGGTGATGAGCGCCTCGAGGGTGGCGCGGGAGTCCGCCCCCGAGGCGACGATCTCGCGGTAGCGGCCGAACAGGTCGTCGAGGAATCCCCGCAGGATCTCGTCGACCATCGACTCCTTGGAGTCGAAGTGATGATAGAGACTGCCCGACAGGATGCCCGCGGCGTCGGCGATGTCGCGCACGGTGGTGGCACGCACCCCGCGCGAGGCGAACAGCTGAGCGGCGATATCGAGCAACTCGGCGCGACGCCCGGACTTGGCAGCATCGTCTCTGGGAGGAGTCATGGAGGCATCCTTTCAGGCTGCCGTGCGCGGTTCCGGTGGCGGCGGCTACCGGAACCGCGCACGGGTCAGGCCCTCTGCGAGGAGATCGAGACGACCTCGCCGGTCAGGTACGTGGTGTAGTCGCTGGCGAGCATGGCGATGGTCGCGGCGATCTCCCAGACCTCCGCGGCCCGCCCGTACGCCTCGTCGGCGGCGAGCCGGTCGAGCAGGTCCTCGCTGGTGACCTTCGCGAGGAAGGCGTGCCGCGCGATCGACGGGGCGACGGCGTTGATCCGGACCCCGTACTCGGCGGCCTCGATCGCCGAGCAGCGGGTCAGCGCCATCACGCCGGCCTTGGCGGCCGCGTAGTGCGCCTGCGAGTGCTGCGCGCGCCAGCCGAGCACCGAGGCGTTGTTGACGAGGACGCCGCCGTGGCCGGCCGACCGGAAGTAGCGCAGCGCGGCGCGGGTGGCGCGGAAGGTGCTGGTGAGGGTGATGTCGAGGACGCGGTCCCACTGTTCGTCGGTCATGTCGACCACCGGGGTCTCACCGCCGAGGCCGGCGTTGTTGACCAGCACGTCGATGCGCCCGAGCCGGTCGGCGGCGCCGGTGATCAGCGCGTCGACCTGCTCGGTGGAGGAGACGTCGCACACGAGGGCGTCGACCTGCTGCGACGGGAACTCGGCGGCGAGCTTGTCGACCGTCTCCCCGAGCCGACGCTCGTGGAAGTCCGAGACGAGCACGTCGCCGCCCTCGAGCAGGGCGCGACGGGCGGTCGCGAAACCGATGCCGGTGCCGGCGGCGGCGGTGACGACGACCTTCTTGCCGGCGAGCAGGCCGTGGCCCGGGGTCTCGACGGGCGGCGTGGCGAGGGGGGAAGTGGTCACGGACGGGCCTCTCGGGGAAGGCCGAGCACGCGCTCGGCGATGATGTTGCGCTGGACCTCGTTGGATCCGCCGTAGATGGTGTCGGCGCGGGTGAACAGGAACAGCCGTTGCCACTCGGCGAGCTCGAGATGCTCGGGATCCGAGAGCACCGACGGGTTGCCGGCATGGTCGTGCTCCGGCCCGACGAGCGAGGCCGGGCCCTGCACGTCCATCGCGAGCTTGCCGAGGTCGCGGTGCCAGTTGGCCCACAGCAGCTTTGCCACCGACGCCTGGCCGGGGTCGGCCTCGCCGAGGGTGCGCACGGCGTGGGCGCGCATCACGCGCAGGCCGATGCGGGCGCGCGCGATCCGCTCGCGAATGTGCGGATCCTCGGCGGCACCGTTGGATGCGGCGAGGTCGGCGACGCCCTGCAGCTCACGGGCGAAGCCGATCTGCTGGCCCAGGGTGGAGACGCCGCGCTCGAAGGTGAGCAGTCCCATCGCGACCTTCCACCCGTCGCCGGGGGCGCCGACGACGAGGTCGGCGTCGGTGACGGCGTCGTCGAAGAAGACCTCGTTGAACTCGGAGGTGCCGGTGAGCTGCTGGATGGGCCGGACCGTGACGCCCGGTTGATCGAGCGGCACGAGCAGGAAACTCAGGCCATGGTGCCGGGAAGAGCCGGGTTCGGTGCGGCAGACCACGAACGCCCACTGTGCGACGTGTGCGAGGGACGTCCACACCTTCTGGCCGTTGATGATCCACTTGCCGTCCTCGAGCCGGGCGGTGGTGGCGACGTTGGCCAGGTCGGAACCGGCGCCGGGCTCGGAGTAGCCCTGGGCCCACAGTTCGGTGACGTTCCGGATGCCGGGCAGGAAGCGGCGCTTCTGGTCCTCGGTACCGAAGGCGACGAGGGTGGGCCCGAGCAGTTCCTCGCCGAGGTGATTCACGCGGGCCGGCGCGTTCGCCTTCGCGTACTCCTCGTGGAAGATCACCTGCTGTTCGAGGGTGGCGCCGCGTCCGCCGTACTCGGCCGGCCAGCCGATGCAGGTCCATCCGGCGGCGGCGAGATGGCGGTCCCAGGCCAGGCGCTGCTCGAAGTACTCGTGCTCGCTGCCCGGGCCACCTTTGCCCTTCAGCTCGGCGAATTCGCCGGTCAGATTGTCCTCCAGCCACTGCCGGACGGTGGCGGCGAACGCGGCGTTGTCGAAACCCGTGTCGTCCAGTCTCTCGCTCTGATGCACGTCTGTACGATAACCTACCAAGCACTTGCTAGGTAGGGAGCTCCGTGACCGCACAACCGAGAACCACACCGGCGGCCCTCGAACGCGCCGCATCGGCGCACGCCGACCGGACCGCGATCGTCGACGGCGACGTGCAACCGACGTTCGCACAACTGCGCGACCACGTCCGCGAATTCGCCGCCGCCCTCGTCGCCCACGGCGTCGGGCCCGGCGCACGCGTCGCGATCTGGTCGCCCAACACGCACCACTGGATCGTCGCCGCGCTCGGGATCCACTGGGCCGGCGGCATCGTCGTCCCCGTCAACACCCGATACACCGGCGACGAGGCGCACGACATCCTCGACCGGATCGACGCCGGCGCCCTCGTCGTTGCCGGGGACTTCCTCGGCACCGACCGGTACGCGGCCCTGCGCGCCGCGGCGCCGGAACTGCACCTTCCCACCGTCGTGCGGGTCCCGCTGGGTGGGACCGACGCCCCCGCCGACGGCGTGGTGGACTGGGACGAGTTCCTGGCCTCGGCGACGGAGGACGCGCGCGCCGAAGCCGACGCCCGCGCGCGGGCCGTCTCCCCCGACGACGTCTCCGACATCCTGTTCACCTCCGGCACCACCGGGCGCAGCAAGGGTGTGCTCAGCGCCCACCGGCAGCTGATCGGGGTCGCCCGGGCGTGGGCGGACTGCGCCGAACTCACGCCGGACGACAACTATCTCGTCATCAACCCGTTCTTCCACAGCTTCGGATACAAGGCCGGTTTCGTCGCGGCGCTGCTCGCGGGCAGCACCGTCGTGCCGATGGCGGTGTTCGACGTCGAGAAGGTGATGGCCACCGTCGCCGACCGGCGGATCAGCGTGCTGCCCGGGGCGCCGACGATCTACCAGAGCATCCTCGACCACCCCCGCCGCGACGAATTCGACATGTCGTCCCTGCGGATCGCGGTCACCGGGGCCGCACCCGTGCCCGTCGCGCTCGTCGAACGCATGCAGAACGAACTGAGCTTCGACGCGGTGCTCACCGCGTACGGGCAGACCGAGGCCGTGGTCGCGACGATGTGCCGCACCGACGACGATCCCGTCACCGTCTCCACCTCCTCCGGCCGCGCCACCGCCGGCTTCGAGGTCCGCATCGGCGACAAGGGCGAGATCCTGCTGCGGGGCCCCAACGTGATGCTCGGCTACCTCGACGACCCGGAGGCCACCGCCAAGACGATCGACGCCGACGGCTGGCTGCACACCGGCGACGTGGGCACCCTCGACGAACGCGGCTACCTCGACATCACCGACCGGCTCAAGGACATGTACATCAGCGGCGGGTTCAACGTCTATCCCGCCGAGATCGAGGCGGCGCTGATGCGCCTGCCCGGCGTGCACGAGGTCGCGGTCATCGGTGTGCCCGACGAGCGCATGGGCGAGGTCGGCCGCGCGTACGTCGTCGCCCTCGAGGGCAGCGGCCTGACCGAGGAGGCCGTGATCGCGTTCTGCAAGGAGAAGCTGGCCAACTTCAAGGTGCCCCGCTCGGTCCGCTTCACCGGGCACCTGCCCCGCAACCCGTCCGGCAAGGTTCTGAAAAACATTCTGCGTGAGGAGAAGTCATGACCGTCCCCTACGAACCCGACGTCGTCACCTACGAGGTGCGCGACGGCGTCGCGATCGTCACCCTCAACCGGCCGGACTACCGCAACGCGCAGAACTCGGTGATGACCTACGCCCTCGACGCCGCGTTCGAACGGGCCGTCGAGGACGACGAGGTGAAGGTGATCGTGCTCGCCGGCAACGGCAAGCACTTCTCCGCCGGCCACGACCTGGGGACCCCCGGGCGTGATCACCACGTGCACTACGACAACAAGGCCGTCATGTGGTGGGACCACGTCGACAAGCCCGGCGGCGACCAGCGCTACGCCCGCGAGATGGAGGTGTACCTGGGCATGTGCCGCCGCTGGCGGGAGATCCCCAAGCCGACGATCGCGATGGTGCAGGGCGCATGCATCGCCGGCGGCCTCATGCTCGCCTGGGTGTGCGACCTGATCGTCGCGTCGGAGGATGCGTTCTTCTCCGATCCCGTGGTGCGCATGGGCATTCCCGGAGTGGAGTACTTCGCCCACCCGTGGGTCCTCGGCACCCGCTTCGCCAAGGAGATCCTCTACACCGGCGACCGCTTCGGCGCCCAGCGCGCGTACGAGGTCGGCATGGTCAACCGCGTCGTGCCGCGCGAGAAGCTCGAGGAGGAGACCCTCGCCCTGGCCGCGCGTATCGCCGAGATGCCGCGGTTCGGCCTGGCCCTGACCAAGCGCGCCGTCAACCAGTGCGAGGACCAGATGGGCATGCGGAACGGCATGGACTCGGTGTTCGGCCTGCACCACTTCGCCCACGCCCACAACGCCGAGGTCGGCACCGACTCCCTCGGCGGCATGAACGCCAAGTCGATGGCGGCGAGCGCCCGCCCCGCCCCCGCGAGCAACGCGGGCCCCACGGCCCAGGACGGAGCGAAGTAGTGGATCTCGAGTTCGACGACGCAACCCTCGCCTTCCGCGACGAGGTCCGCGCGTTCCTCGCCGAGCACGTCCCGCAGACCCCGCTGAAGTCGATGGACACCGCGGAGGGCTTCGAAGAGCACCGGCGGTGGGAACGAACCCTCGCCGACGCCCGGCTGTCCGTGGTGTCCTGGCCCGAGGAACTCGGCGGCCGCGACGCCTCGCTGCTGCAGTGGGTGGTGTTCGAGGAGGAGTACTACCGCGCCGGGGCACCCGGACGCGTCAGCCAGAACGGCATCTTCCTGCTCGCCCCCACCCTGTTCGAGCACGCCCACCCCGACCAGCTCGCCCGCATCATGCCCCGCATGGCGCGCGCCGACGACATCTGGGCACAGGCCTGGTCCGAACCCGAGTCCGGCAGCGACCTCGCGTCGCTGCGCTCGACGGCCACCCGCGTCGACGGCGGCTGGCTGCTCAACGGGCAGAAGACGTGGAGCTCCCGGGCGTCCTTCGCGGACATGGGCTTCGGCCTGTTCCGCTCCGACCCGGAAGCGCAGCGGCACAAGGGCATCACGTACTTCATGTTCGACCTGCGCGCGGAGGGCGTCACCGTCCGGCCCATCGACCAGCTCGACGGCGAGCCCGGCTTCGCCGAGATCTTCCTCGAGGACGTGTTCGTGCCCGACGACCCCGCCGACCCCGGCGCGTCCGGGGTCATCGGCGGCGTGAACGAGGGCTGGCGGGTCGCGATGAGCACCGCCTCCAACGAGCGCGGCCTGTCGCTGCGCTCCCCCGGGCGGTTCCTCGCCACCGCCGACCGGCTGCTGCAGCTGTACAAGTCGTCGGATCTACACGGGGACGCGGCCCTGCGCAACCGCGTCGCCGACACCTGGATCGGCGCGCGCGCCTACGAGTTGTCCACCTGGGGCACGGTCACGCGATTGCAGGACGGCGGGCAGCTCGGCGCGGAGTCGTCCATCAACAAGGTGTTCTGGTCGGAGTGGGACATTGCCGCCCACGAGACGGCGCTCGACCTGCAGGGCGCCGCCGCCGAGCTGGTCGACGGCTGGACGGACGGTTACCTGTTCTCGCTGTCCGGCCCGATCTACGCCGGCACCAATGAAATCCAGAAGAACGTCATCGCCGAGCGCCTGCTCGGCCTCCCGAAGGGCGACCGATGAGATTCGCGCTCGACTCCTCCCACGAGGACTTCGCGTCCAGTATCGATGCGCTGCTCGCCAAGTCCGACATGCCGGCCGTGATCCGCGCGTGGAGCGCCGGCGACACCGGCCCCGGCCTGAAGGTGTGGCAGCGTCTCGCCGAGATCGGGCTCGGCGGCCTGCTCGTCGGCGAGGACCACGACGGCGTGGGTGCCGACGCGGTCGACCTCGTCGTCGCCGTCGAACAACTCGGCCGCCACGCCGTGCCGGGCCCGGTCGTCGACACCGTCGCCGTCGCCCCGGTGCTGCTCGCGGCCGCGGCGCCGGACCGGTTGCCGGCCCTGGCCTCCGGCACGCTCGCGACCGTCGCCGCCGCTCCGGGCGTGCCGTTCGCGGTCGACGCCGACGTCGCCGACCTGGTGCTGCACGTCGACGGCTCGGCCGTGTCCGTCGGCACCCCCGGGCAGCCGCGCGAGTCCGTCGACCCGGCCCGCCGGCTGTTCCCCGTCTCGGCGGGAGAGTCGTTGGGCGAAACCGACTTCGGTGCCGCGTTCGACCTCGGCGCGCTCGCCACCGCGGCGCAGCTGCAGGGGCTCGGCCGGACGCTGCTCGAGCGCACCACCGAGTACGCGC
This sequence comes from Rhodococcus sp. ENV425, assembly GCF_002887785.1. NCBI lineage: Bacteria > Bacillati > Actinomycetota > Actinomycetes > Mycobacteriales > Nocardiaceae > Rhodococcus > Rhodococcus sp. ENV425. Next base: position 104,767 of record NZ_PCZU01000268.1, on the reverse strand, counting down.
AGCAGCGCCGGCAGTTCGGCCGGGCCATCGGCTCCTTCCAGGCCGTCAAGCACCACCTCGCCGAGGTGGCCGTCGCGCTGGAGATGGCCCGGCCGCTGCTGCACGGCGCGGCGCTGTCGGTGCGCGACGGGCTGCCGCAGGCGTCGCGGGACGTCTCCGCCGCCAAGGTCGCATGCGGCGACGCCGCCTACCGTGCGGCCCGGACCGCGCTGCAGGTGCACGGCGCCATCGGCTACACCCGGGAACACGATCTGTCGCTGTGGCTGACGAAGGTCCGCGCCCTCGTCACCGCATGGGGCACGCCCGACGTGCACCGGGCGCGGATCGTCGACGCGCTGGAGGCGTCGTGACGTTCGAAACCGAGGACCGCGCCGCGCTGCGCGAGTCGGTGCGCAACCTGCTCGCCAAGCACTCCGACTCGTCGGCGGTGCGCAAGGCGATCACCGCGCCCGAGGGCTACGACGCCGGCCTGTGGGAGCGGATGGTCGAGCAGATCGGGGTGGCGGCGCTCGCCGTGCCCGAGGACTACGACGGGGTGGGCGCCTCGCTCGCCGAGACCCACGTCGTGCTCGAGGAACTCGGCCGGACGCTGACGCCGTCACCGATGCTCGGCTCGACGGTGCTCGCGGCGCAGGCGCTGCTGCTGTCCGGCGACACCGAAGCATGCGCGCGGCTGCTGCCGGGCATCGCCGCCGGGGAGATCGCGGCCGTGTGCTGGGCCTCGGGGGCGGGCTGGTCGTCGCCGGGGGTGACCGCGACCGGCGACCGACTCGACGGCACCGCGCACTACGTGCTCGGCGGAGACGTCGCGAGCACCCTGCTGGTGCTCGCGCGCGACGGGGACGCCGTCGCCCTGTTCGAGGTGGATCCGCACGCGACCGGCGTGACCCGGCGCCGGGTGCCGACGATGGACCCGACCCGCAGCCTCGCGCAGGTGCGGTTCGACGGGGTGACCGGGCGGCCGCTCGCGTGCCCGGCGGATCTCGTGGACCGGTTGCGCACCGTCGCGCTGATCGCGCTGTCGGCCGAGCAGGTCGGTGCGGCACAGGCCGCGCTGGATCTGACCGTGGAGTACACGAAGAACCGCAAGCAGTTCGGCCGCGTCATCGGGTCCTTCCAGGCGCTCAAGCACCGCATGGCCGACATGTACGCGCTGGTGGAGACCGCGCGCTCGATGTCGTACGCGGCGGCGCTGTCGCAGGATACGCAGGACGCGTATGCGGCGAAGGTGTACTGCTCGGAGGCGTTCGAGCAGGTGGCCGCGGAGACGATCCAGTTGCACGGGGGCATCGCCATCACGTGGGAACACGACGCGCAGCTGTACTTCAAGCGCGCCCACGGCACCGCCCAGCTGTTCGGGCAGCCGCGCGAGTTCCTGGCCGCGATCGGAATGTGACGCCCGCGTGCCCGAGCGAATGAACCATCGCGTTGGCCTGATCGAGTGAGGGGTACATTCGCTCGGGCCGCGGGGCGATCCGGCAGTCGTTAGCCTGGGACGATGAGCACTCCCGTGATCACGCTGAATTCCGGAACCACCATCCCGCAGCTCGGCCTGGGAGTCTGGCAGGCCACCAACGAGCAGACCGAACACGCCGTGCGCTTCGCCCTCGACGAGGCCGGCTACCGGCACATCGACACCGCCGCCGCGTACGGGAACGAGGAGGGCGTCGGGCGCGGTATCGCGGCCTCCGCGGTCCCGCGGGAGGACGTCTTCCTCACCACGAAGCTGTGGAATGCCGACCAGGGCTACGACCGGGCACTGAAGGCGTTCGACGAGAGCCTCCGCCGCCTGGGCACGGACTACGTCGACCTGTACCTGATCCACTGGCCGTTGCAGGACAACGACCGGTTGCTGCGCACCTGGGACGCACTCGAGAAGATCGCCGGGTCCGGCCGGGCAAAGGCGATCGGCGTGTGCAACTTCGAGCCGCACCACCTGCAGCTGCTCGTCGATCGTGGCGGCATGCTGCCCGCCGTGGACCAGGTGGAGCTGCACCCGCACCTGCCCCAGCAGGAGATCCGCGCCTTCGCGGCCGACCACGGTATCGCCGTCGAATCGTGGAGCCCGCTGGGCGGTACCAGCAATTCCGGGTGGGGGCGCGATTCCAAGCCGAACACGCTGCTGATCGATCCGATCATCACGCGCATCGCGGACCGGCACAGCAAGTCCGCGGCCCAGGTGCTGATCCGCTGGCACCTGCAGAACGGCCTGATCGTGATTCCGAAGTCGGTCCACGACGCGCGGATCGCGCAGAACTTCGACGTGTTCGACTTCGAACTCGACGACCTCGACCTGAGCGAGATCGCGACCCTCGACGACGGCACGCGCGTCGGCATGCACCCGGACGAGATGAACATCGGCGCGCCGGACTGACGGACGATCCCCGCACGGGCAGCCGCGCCCCTCGGCACGCGGCTGCCCGTTTCCGGGCGTATTCGCCGATCACCTTGCGCTTCCAGGACGCAGCACGAATAGTAGAACACGTTCTCATTCAGGACCCGGCCGGTCGCGGGTTCGCGATCGGTTCGCGCAGAGGGGCAGGACGTGACGACACACATGATCTCGGGCACCCCGATCGAGATGCCGGTGCAGATTCGGACCGCGACGGCATTCATGGCGATGTACTCGGTGCCCGCCGCCCCGGCTCGGGCCCTGATCGATCACACGGGACTCGAACTGCTGCACCACCGCCCGGGGCGCGGTATCTGCATCCTGGTGTTCGTGGACTACGTCGACGGAGATCTCGGACCCTACAACGAGTTCGGCGTGTGCTTCCTCGTTCGTGACCATCGCCGGCGCGGCGGTACCGTGCTGCAGGATCTGCGGGAACTCGCCCGCGGCGGCGCCGGCGCCGGCGCCCTGATCCATCAACTGCCCGTCGACGGCGAGTTCACCCTGGCGGCAGGACGGGGAATCTGGGGGTTCCCCAAGATCCTCGCCGACTTCGACGCCGACCACGCCGGCGCCGTCAAGCGCGCGTCGGTGAGCCGGGACGGGCAGCTGATCGCGGAACTGTCGGTGCGCCCGGGCCTCGCGGTTCCCGGGCGTGGTGCCGCCGCCTCCGTCACGGCCTACTCCCATCTGGACGGGATCACCCGGCGCACCGGATGGGCGATGAATCCCGCCGGCGTGCGCAGCCGCGTCGGCGGTGCCACCCTGCGCCTCGGAACCCACCCCATCGCCGGCGAACTGCGCGCGCTGGGGCTGCCCCGGCGCGCGCTGCTCACCTCGTCGATCCCCCGCCTGCAGATGACCTTCGGAGACGCCGAACCGATCTGATCCGGCCTTCGGGTTTCGACGCCCGTCGCAGCGGGCACCCACCGACTCGAAGACACAATCGATCGGTGAGGTCACCATGATCAACAACAGCGACATCGATGCACTTGTCGGCGCCACCGTCTACGGACCCGGCGGCGACAAGCTCGGCAAGGTCGGCGAGGTCTACCTCGACAACCGCACCGGGAACCCTGCTTGGATCACCGTCGTCACCGGCCTGTTCGGCACCCGTCGGCATTTCGTGCCGATCGACGTCGCCGAGCTGGACGGCAAGGACATCCGTCTGCCGTTCGACAAGGACACGGTGACCGGCGCCCCGAACATCGACGAGGACGGCCGTCTCACCCCCGAGGAGGAGACGCAGCTCTACCGCTACTACAACAGGGCGGATACCGACACCGACACCGGTCGTGCACCGGACGTCGACCGGACGCCCGACGCCGATCGGCTGCGCGACACCGACCGGACACCGGAGACCCATCGGACGCCGCAAGGAGGCGCGCCGGGTGTGTCCACCTCGGCTCCGCCGTCGGCCACACCGTCGCATCCCGGTGGCACCGGTGACACAACGCAACACGGCGCCCCCTCGCCCGGCCCGCGACTCCACAAGCGGGTCGTGACCACCGAGTACTACGTCGACGAGGGCGCCCCCGGCCAGCACCCCGACCAGGAGGACCGACGATGATCGAACGTGAGCCCGCCGGTGCCAGTGCCGCCGGCCGCGACCCCGTTCCCGGCCGCGACCCCGTTCCCGGCCGCGAGCGCGTGGTCACGGACGACCGGGTGACGGACCGCACCACCACCGCCGCCGCTCCCTTCGAGGAGCGGGTGACGACGAAGCCGGCCAAGACGAGTGTGGCCGCCGCCCTCGCACTCGCCGTCGGCACCGCCGCCCTGGTGTGCGTGCTCTCGCTCGTCCTCTCCCCCGTGGGCCTGGTGCTGTCCCTCGTCGGGCTCGTGCTCGGCATCGTGGGCCTTCGCGCGGCACGTCGACTGGGCGTGACCGGGCGCGGCGTCGCCATCGCGGGCATCGTGCTCAGCATCGTCTCGCTCGTGCTGTCGATCGCCTACGTGGCGGGTGTGGTGACGGTGCTCAACAACGACCGCATGGTGGAGCAGCTCGAACAGCAACTCGACCGGGCCCGCGACCAGCTGCCCGACAGCATCCAGGTGCCCCAGCCCGGCGAGTAACCGTCCGGCCGGCCGTGCCGGCCCCCTAGAGCCAGGTGTCCTCCGAGGTACTGGTGAGAAACGCCTCGAGGTCGTCGCGCCAGGGGGCCGGCACGGTCTTGTCCGGCTCGATGCCGGTGTACTGGCCGCGATAGAACAACAGCGGCCGCTCCTTCTCGTCGCGCACCTCGCTGAGCGAGGACACCCGTCCGAACACCACCCAGTGGTCGCCGCCGTCGTGCACGGTCTCGACGGTGCAGTCGATGTGCGCCAGGGATCCGGTCAGGACGGGCGAGCCGAGCGGTGACGGGCTCCACTCGACGCCGGCGAACTTGTCCGGCTCCCGGGATCCGAACCGGGCGCACGTGTCCTGCTGCTCCTCCGCGAGCACGTTGACGCAGAAGCGCCCGGATCGTTCGATCGCGGTCCACGACCGCGACGTCCTCGTCGGGCAGAACAACACCAGAGGCGGGTCCAGCGACAGCGCCGCGAACGACTGGCAGGCGAATCCCACCGGCTCGCCCGCGTCGACGGTGGTGATGATCGTGACCCCCGTGCAGAACTGGCCCAGCACGTTCCGGAAGACCCGGGGGTCGATCCCACCGTCGTCGGGGGTGGTCACGGCTGCATCCCCACGCTGAAGTCGTGACCCCACAGGCTGACCGCTGTGGACTCCCGGGCGATCCACTCCTCGTCCTTGACCTGCCTTCCCTCGCAGCCGAATTCGACGTCGAAGCCACCCGGGGTCTTCATGTAGAACGAGAGCATGAGGTCGTTGACGTGCCGGCCCAGCGTCGCCGACATCTTCACCTTCCGGCGCAGCGCCCGGTCCAGGCACAGCCCGACATCGTCGGCGTTCTCCACCTCGATCATCAGGTGCACGATGCCACTCGGCGTGGGCATCGGCAGGAACGCCAGGCTGTGGTGCCGTGGGTTGCACCCGAAGAAGCGGAGCCAGGCCGGTTTCCCGTCGGCCGGGCGGCCCACCATCTGTGGCGGCATGCGCATCGAGTCCCGCAGCCGGAAGCCGAGGACATCGCGGTAGAAGTGCAGGGCCTCCTCGTCGTCGCGGGTGGACAGGACGACGTGCCCGAGTCCCTGCTCGCCGGTGACGAACCGATGCCCGTACGGGCTGACCACGCGGCGGTGCTCGAGCGCCACCCCGTGGAACGCCTCGAGGGTGTTGCCGGACGGGTCCTGGAACACGATCAGCTCGTCCACACGACGGTCGGCGAGCTGCTCGGCCGTGCCCTCCTTGAACGGGACCCCGGCGGCCGCGAGGTTGTCGCGCACCTCCTGCAGCTCGGCGGCGTTCGCCGTCTCCCAGCCCGCGACCAGCAGCCGGTCGCTCTCGTGCGGCTCGATGATCAGCCGGGCCGGGAAGTCGTCCATCCGCAGGTACAGGGCGTCCGGGTGGACACCCTTGCCCTCCACCATGCCGAGCACCTTCAGCCCGTACTCGCGCCAGGCGTCCATGTCGGTGGCGCCGATGCGCAGATACGCGAGGGATCGGATACCCATGTCAGACACTCCCGTCGCTTCGCTCGCCCCGACCGCTCCGGTCGGTCAGGAAATCGATTGTCAGGCGGTTGAACTCGTCGAACTTCTCGAGCTGGGCCCAGTGCCCGCAGCCGCCGAAGACGTGCAGCTGGGCGCGGGGGATGAGCTTGAGCGCGACGAGTGCCCCGTCGAGCGGATTGACCCGGTCCTCCCGGCCCCAGATCAACAGCACCCGCTGCCGCAGCTTGTACGCGTCGCGCCAGAGCATCCCCAGCTCGAAGTCCGGTCCGGAGAACGACTTTCCCATCGCGCGCGCAGCGGCGAGCGACTCGGGGGTGCTCGCGGCGGCGAAGCGTTCCTCGACCAGCTCCTCGGTGATCAGCGACTGGTCGTACACCATCACCCGGAGGAACGCCTCGAGCTTCTCCCTGGTCGGGCCCTCCGGCGGCGCCGCGAACCGGCCGAGGTGCTTCACGCCCTCGGTAGGGTCGGGCGCGAAGAGATTGACGCTCAATCCCCCCGGCCCCATCAACACGAGCCGTCCGGCCCGGTCCGGGAAGTCCAGTGCGAACCGCACCGCGGCACCGCCGCCGAGCGAGTTGCCGAGCAGGTGCACGCGCCCGTCGACGCCGAGGTGGTCGAGCAGGTCCTTCAGCGCGGTGGCGCTGTGCACGAAGTACTGCGGATGCTCGGTGGGCTTGTCGGACTTGCCGTAACCGGGCTGGTCGACACAGATGACGTGGAAGCGCTCGGCCAGCACGGGGATGTTGCGGGCGAAGTTGGACCAGCCGGAGGCGCCTGGACCGCCGCCGTGCAGCAACACGATCGTGGTGTCGTGTCCGACCCCCGCCTCGTGGTAGTGCAGCCGCAGGTCGTGGCGCACCTGAGCGAACCGGGACGTCGACTCGTAGGTGATCTCTTCCGTCGCAGTCAATTCGGTCTCCCTACACCATCGTGTCGGTGATCGGCAGACCGAACTCGCCGGCGCCGAACATCACATAGGCGCGCTCGGCGTCGTTGGCGGCATGGACACGCCCGGCGTGGGCGTCGCGCCAGAACCGTTGGATCGGCGTGCCGTTGGCGAGGGCGGTGGCACCGGAGTTCTCGAACAGCAGGTCGATGGACGCGATGGCGCGGCCGGTGGCGCGGACCTGGTCGCGACGGGCGCGCAGCCGCAGTTCCATCGGGACCTCCTCGCCGGCGACGAGGTGCGCGTACTCGTCGGCGACGTTTCCGGACAGCTGGCGCCACGCGGCGTCGATGTCGCTCGAGGCCTCGGCGATCCGCACCTTCGAGAACGGATCGTCCTTGGACTTCTCCCCCGCGTAGGCGGCGCGCACGCGCTTGCCCTGATGCTCGACGTGGGCCCGGTAGGCGCCGTAGGCCATGCCGACGATCGGCGTGGAGATCGTGGTGGGATGGATGGTGCCCCAAGGCATCTTGTAGACCGGCGCGGTGTTGCGCTCGAGGCCGGGGGCGGTGAGGTTGCTCATCGCCTTGAAGCTGAGGAAGCGGTGCCGGGGCACGAACACGTCCTCGACCACGATCGTGTTCGACCCGGTGCCGCGCAGGCCGACCACGTTCCAGACGTCGTCGATCCCGTAGTCCGCGCGCGGGATCAGGAAGCTGCCGAAATCGACGGGGCGGCCGTCCTTGAGGACCGGGCCACCGACGACGACCCACGTGGCATGGTCGCACCCGGAGGACCAGGCCCACGCGCCGTTGACCCGGTAGCCGCCGTCCACGACCTCGCCGGCGCCCATCGGGGCGTAGGAGGAGGAGATGCGCACGTCGGTGTCCTCGGCCCATACGTCCTCCTGGGCCTGCTGCGAGAACAGGGCCAGGTGCCAGTTGTGGACACCGATGATCCCGGACACCCATCCGGTGGAGCCGCACGCGCTCGCGATGTTGCGGACAGCCGTGTAGAACAGCACCGGGTCGGCCTCGTAGCCGCCCCACTGCTTCGGCTGGAGCAGCCGGAAGAACCCCGTCTCCTGCAGCGCCTTGATCGAGTCGTCGGGGATGCGGCGAAGATCCTCGGTCTCCTGTGCACGTTCCCGCAGGGCGGGCAGCAGCGCGTCGATCCGCTGCAGTACCTCGTGGCTCTCGTGGTCGCCCACTGGACGCTCCCGTCTGTTCCGGAAATGATCGCTTGCTTCGAGACTAGAACACGTTCCCATTCATGTCGAGACCGCGGAATCACCGCACGTCGGCGTGTTTTCTGTGGGACGAAAGTCCCGGATCGCTTCCGGATCGCCGCAATATTCTATAACGTGTTCTACTAGATGAACCGAAGGGAAGTGAGGGGACAATGGCACAGATTCGCGAGATCGACGTCGGAGAGGTCCGCACGCGTTTCGCGCGGGGTTGGCACTGCCTCGGGCTCGCCAGGACGTTCAAGGACGGCAAGCCGCACGCCGTCGAGGCCTTCGGCACGAAGCTCGTGGTCTGGGCCGACAGCCAGGGCGACCCGAAGGTCCTCGACGCCTACTGCCGGCACATGGGCGGCGACCTGTCGCAGGGCGAGATCAAGGGCGACTCCGTCGCCTGCCCCTTCCACGACTGGCGGTGGGGCGGCAACGGCAAGTGCACCGGCATTCCCTACGCCCGTCGCGTGCCGCCGCTCGCCCGCACCCGCTCCTGGCTGACGATGGAGAAGAACGGGCAGCTGTTCGTATGGAACGACCCCGAGGGCAACCCCCCGCCGCCGGAGGTCACGATCCCCGACATCGAGCAGTACGGGTCGGACGAGTGGACCGACTGGACGTGGAACTCGATCCTCATCGAGGGCGCCAACTGCCGGGAGATCATCGACAACGTCGTGGATATGGCGCACTTCTACTACATCCACTACGCGTTCCCGACCTACTTCAAGAACGTCTTCGAAGGGCACGTCGCCGCGCAGTACCTCAACACCCGCGGCCGGCCCGACAAGGGCATGTCCACCCAGTACGGCATGGAGTCGCTGCTGAAGTCGTTCGCGGCGTACTACGGTCCCTCCTACATGATCAATCCGATGACCAACAGCTACGGCGGCTACGAGGTCGAGTCGGTGCTGATCAACTGCCACTACCCCGTGACCCACGACTCGTTCGTGCTGCAATACGGCATCATCGTCAAGAAGCCGACCGGGATGTCCGACGAGATGTCGGCCAAGCTCGCCGCGAAGTTCACCGAGGGCATCGGCGAGGGCTTCCTGCAGGACGTCGAGATCTGGAAGAACAAGACCAAGATCGACAACCCGCTGCTGTGCGAGGAGGACGGCCCGGTCTATCAGCTGCGACGCTGGTACGAGCAGTTCTACGTCGACGTCGCCGACGTCACCGAGAAGATGACGCAGCGCTTCGAATACGAGGTGGACACCACCAAGGCCAACGAGGCGTGGCAGGCGGAGGTCGCCGAGAACCTCGCGCGGCAGAAGTCCGAGCAGGAACAGGGCAAGCAGGAAGCGGAGGTCTGACGATGGATCCCTCGACCCGGGCGCGCCGGTGGGCGAAGGCCCCGGACTTCGCCGGCCAGCCCGCGCGGGTCGAGGCGGTCCGCGCGCAGACCGCCATCGACAAGATCAACTACCTGGATTCGGGCCTGCACGAGGTGCGGTGCCGCGAGTGCGGCACCTGCGTGCTGGTGCGCAAGAACAGCTTCGACCACACGAGCGTGCAGTGGTGCGAGAACCCCGCGTCGGTGTGCCCGAACTTCCGGGACGACGCGACCCCGGGCGCCCTGCGAGACGGCTGCCCGCAACTGCGCGCAAGCATCGAGCAGGCGGTGCTCGACGGCCGGATCACCGTGCCGGACTGACGTCGCCGCGCCGCGGAGCGGCGAGTTGTTCGAGCGAATCGAGCACCGGCGCCGTCGCCGACACCCGATAGACGTGCCGCACCCGGTGCTCCTCGAGCTGACCCACCGTCAGGGATCGTCAGTCCATCCATCCTTGCCGAGCGCGTTGCATGTCAACCCGCTTCCCGGCCACGGGGGTGCCCTCTTCGAGCAGGAGTGCCGGTGCACGACCGCCGTGACACGAGGCGGTTGTTCCGTCGGCGTAGACGACTCGCCACCAGGGAACGTTGTCGTCCAGCAGGCTCATCGCTCGGCCCACCTGCCGTGGACCCGCCCCGATTCTCTTGCCGATATCGCCATAGGAGGCAACCGAGCCCGGAGGGATGGCAGCGACTGCCTCCCGGACCGCGTCGATGATGCTCGTCTCGTCTCGAGTGACCATCGGGATTCCGGCCCCCTAAAGCTTCTTCAGCGCATCGCCTTTGTGCATCGCGATGTGCTCGGTCTTGTCGCTCTTGATCTCGTATTGAGGGTCACTCTCACTGCAACGCCGTGTGCGCCCCTTGAACTCCACGTCCTTCGTGTGCTTCCTGATGATGACGCCCTCGACGTATCCGGCTTCGGAGTTCCACCGGACATGGTCGCCGACGGAGAAGTCAGTCGTCATAGCCCTTCCTCCACTCGATGTTCGTCCTCGTGAGGCTACCCGGCTCACGGCTTCTGTATGCCGGCGGAAGAGGCGACAGCAGATCGCCGGCAGGCGGGGTTGGCTGGCGAGTCGGTCTTCGGGCAACTGGTGCCGATCGATATCGTCGGCTGTGGTCATCGCGTGGTCTCCCTCGAGACCGTTGCCACCTGACGACCGTCTACTGAGCATCGCTCTATGCTGGCGTGGTGTTCCTTCTATTCGGATACGGCACCAAGCGGCAACACCTCGGCTCCGGGCAGACCCGAACGTGCCCGCGCTGCCACAACACCACACAGTGGGCACGGATCCGGGAATTCAGCCAGTTCACGTTGTTCTTCGTTCCGGTCGCGCGATGGAGGCGCCGGCAGCTGGAGGAATGCGGCATCTGCGGCACCGCCGTCGAAGTCTGAGCGCCTTCATTCGGCGACGGGCCACCGACGGAGCGTGCGTCGGCGCACTCAGCCGACACGGTTGTTCAACAGCTGCAGCACCCTGTGCTGTCACACGAAAATCGTTGCGCAACAGAGACTTTTACAATCCGGTCGAAACACTCCGTCACGGGCACTGCCTCCCGGGCGCGCGACCGTTTCCACGACCCCACCCCCATCGACCACCAGACCGGCTACCAGGCCCGAGATGATAGAACCGATTCCCTTGGGGCACAGGGTGATCCTGTCGAGTGCCATCCATCGGGTGGCGAGCAGCGCAGCGGCACGTTCGCCGAGGCACCGCAGAAGGCGGCCTCTGGTGGGCCGGCCAAGTCCAAGCCTGATCCACGGCATCGGCAGCTGCGAGACAGCGGTCGGCTCGATCCTCACCGAAGCTCACCACATCATCACTCGCACACTGCTCGGTCACGTCAAGAGCTGAAACTGCTCAGCGCCCTTCTCCGACACCACCCGGTCGGGAAACCATACCCCTGGGGCACTGCCCCCAACGGTGCCCGCGCGACGCCGCCGACCGCATGGGCGGCCGTTCTCCGGCACGACCTGCGCGACCCCACCCCGATCGAGGCGAGTGAGGAGATGTGCACCGCCCGCCGAGCCCGGACTGCCGGGCAACGCACGGACGCCCACCGCAGAACCGGTGGCGACCGATGCACCGCGAGGCCGGTCGAGGAGGACGAAGTTCGATGCCGTCACAGCGATGAGTCCGCCGACGCCCGCAGGTCTACCTTTGCGACCGAGACACATCACTTCACCGGGAGCCGAGCCATGGGCCTGATCGACATCGAACTGTTCACCACCCTCGACCTCGTCGGACAGGCACCCGGCGGCCCCGACGAAGACCCGGAAGGGTTCCCGTTCGGCGGCTGGCAGGTACCCCTACTCGACGAGGTCACCGGCGCGCAGATCGGGGCCGCCTACGAAGGCACCGACGCCCTGCTGCTCGGCCGCCGGACCTACGACATCTTCGCCGCCTACTGGCCGTACCAGGACGGCGGCGAGGACCACGAGATCGCCACGCTCTTCAACAGCGTCCCGAAGTACGTGGCCTCCCGCGGCCGGCCCGACCTCTCCTGGGCCGGATCCACGCAGCTCGGCCCGGATCTGGCCGGCGCGGTGCGCGAAATCCGGGACCGGCACGAGCACGTCAAGGTCGTCGGGAGCCTGAACCTGGTCCAGACCCTGCTGCGCGAGAAGCTCTTCGACCGGCTCGACCTGTGGGTGCACCCGATCGTGCTCGGCGTCGGGAAGAAGGTGTTCGACGCCGGCGCGGTGCCCACCAACCTCACCCTCCTCGCACCGCCGGTCGCCGGCCCGACGGGCACCGTGTACCTGCGCTACGCGCGCGCCCAAGGCATACCCGGCACCGGAGACATGAGCGCCCCCGACCGCGGCGCCGGGCGAGACGGCTGAACCCGCCCCGCACCAGCTGGGTCCGTGTCCTCGGGGGTGCCTCCGCCAGGTCTGCCGACGTCGTTCTCGGCGGCGCAGCACCGGCGAGGGAGTCCCCCGATACGAACACAGCAGTGCCCAGCGGTGGGTATTCGGGCGTTATGTGCCGCAGAAGGTTCGGAAGGTTGCACTGAACGACGACGGGGCGGGTGTGGTGTAGTCGGACCACTCGTCACGGCGGTCGAACGGATGCGTGACGACCTCGAGCAGCTTCTCGAAAGCAGCGAGCTCACCGTCGGCCGCGGCACGCAGAGCCGCATCGAGCTGATGATTGCGCGGGATGTACAGCGGGTTCACGCCGTCCATCGCGTCCGCGGTCTGCGCTGTCCCACGCCCCTGTGTGCTCAGGGCGCCGCGCCAGCGATCCACCCACGGCCCGATGTGCTCGCGCGGGACGAGGGCGTGCAGCGGCGCCGAATGCCCACGGAGTTCGTCCGCGAGCGCCCGGAAGCTGCCCGTCCAGTCGGCGCCGTGTTCGGCCATCAACCTCAGCAGGTCGTCGACCAGCGCTCGATCGAGGAGCGTGCCGGCCACCCCGAGCTTGGCCGCCATCCCGGCGGCGTAGTGGCCCTCGTAACGCGCGTCGAAGGTATCGAGGACTGCCGACACCGCGGCAATCGCGTCATCCGGCGTCGAATCGAGCAGCGGCAGCAGCGTTTCCGCCAAGCGCGCCAGATTCCACTTCAGGACAGCGGGCTGGTTGCCGAACGCATAACGGCCGCCGTGATCGATCGAACTGAACACCGCCGCCGGATCGAACGCATCGAGGAAGGCGCACGGACCGAAGTCGATGGTCTCCCCCGAAATGGTCGTGTTGTCGGTGTTCATCACCCCGTGCACGAACCCGGTGAGCATCCACTGCGCCACCAGTGCTGCCTGCGCCTCGACCACCGCCTCGAAGAATGCCAGGTAGCGACTGCCCTCTCCCGTCGCCGGCAGCTCGGTCAACTCCGGGTAGTGGCGGGTGATCGCGTAGTCGGCGAGCCGCTGCAGGACTCCCTCCTGTCGGGCCGCGAATTCGAAGGTGCCCACCCGCAGGTGACTGGCCGCGACCCGGGCGAGCACGGCACCGGGCTCGGCGCCGTCTCGGCGAACGCGGCGGCCCGTCGCGACCACCGCCAGCGCACGCGTCGTGGGAATACCGAGGGCATACATGGCCTCGCTGACCAGGTATTCGCGCAGCATCGGGCCGAGGACCGCGAAACCGTCACCGCCCCGAGAAAACGGCGTGGGCCCCGAGCCCTTCAGGTGCAGATCCACTCGCCGACCGTCACTGCCCACCACTTCGCCGAGCAGCAACGCCCGGCCGTCCCCGAGCAGGGGTGCGTACCCGCCGAACTGATGTCCCGCATACGCCATCGCGACCGGCGTGGCCCCAGCCGGCGCCGTCGATCCGGACAGCACCCCGATCCCGACCTCGCTCCGCAGCACCTCCACGTCCCATCGCAGCGACACCGCGAGCTGCTCGTTGAGCACCAGCAACGTCGGGTCGGGGGCATGAGCGCCCTGCCACGGCACCGCCAGGGCGGCCAACTCGTCGGCAAAGGTGCTCTCGAGGCGCGCCACCGCCGAGTTCGTGCCTACCGTGGACTCCGGGAATGCCGCCATCAGTCGAGGGTAACCATCGCACCACCTGGCCCGCCGCTCACGACCGAGAACGCACCCGGCCACCAGCTCGCGGTGCTCGACGTCACCGCACCGCGAGCCCACACTGCCCGTCACCGGCAGGGCTCGTCCTGCTCGTCACCGCAGCCACCTCGACGCGGGCCGCGCCGGCTCGACAAGGCCCACCGCGTCGGCAGCGGGCGCCCAGGTGGGCGCAGGCTCAGGCGCGCTCGATTCGTCACGTGCCACCGTCTGCGACCAGGGGAACGCCGGGCCCGGCGGCGGCCGTGGCGGCGGACAGCTGCGCCGGGCCGAGCCGGCGCCAGGCCCCGCGCAGCACTCGGTGGCGGTGCACGGAGCGGGCGGGGGTCACGACGCGGGCA
>NZ_PCZU01000268.1:78367-90433 GCF_002887785.1 Rhodococcus sp. ENV425 | reverse complement strand
CTGGAATCGTGACCGGATCGGCTGGTGCGACGAGAGCGGGCCAGAGCCAGCCCACCGAGGACCGTGCCGATCAGCCCGAGCGCCACGGCGAGGACGGCGCCGGCGAGCCCGTTGCCGGTGCCGAGTCCACCGGCGGAGTTGACCCCGTGCACCCCGCCGGCGATGACGCTGATCGGTCCCAGCACCAGGGCCACGATCGTCCGAGCTCGTCCGGTGCCGGTGCGGCGGGATCGGGCCAGGGCCAGCCCACCGGCGACGGCGCTGATCAGCCCCAGCACGGCTGCCGCGGTGGGCACGGTTCGCCCGACGCCGAGCTCGTAACCGGCAGCGACAACGGAGACGTGCGTGATCGCCGGTGCGGCAAGCAAATCGAGGACAGGCATTGCGGATCCTTTCGGTCGAACGACGGGTTCCGGCCGCGCTCATGGAGGCCTCCGTCGTTGAGCGGACGCATACGATCGTCGCGTCTCGGCAACGGGGTGTCCTCGGACAGCGGGCGGCAGCGGATACGAAGTTCGACGTAGGTGGCTCGCGCACAACCACGCTTCTCGACGTAGGCGGCCGCGCAGTTCGCGGGAGTTGTTTTCCCCACCCGGAACCATATGATCGCGCCATGCCGGATCGCGTCACGTTGTTCCGCCCGCCCGCCTGGGCGCAGGATGTGCTGCTGGCGGTATTCATCACTGTCATGCAGGTCCAGGGCACCGTCGTCCGCAACAGCGGGGAGCCCGAAGCAGTGCTGCGCCCCCTGTCCGACCTCGGGAACCTCGGCTACCTGCTGTTGATCGCCGGTGGCGCGGTCCTGGTCCTGCGCCGCCGCTGGCCAGTCGCAGTGTTCGCCGTGACCGCGCTCGCCAGCATGGTGTACTACACCCTCGACTTCCCGGACGGCCCCGGATGGCTGGGCCTGTTCGTGGCCCTCTACACCCTCACCGCCCGCGGCGACGGACGTCGCTCGCTGGTGATGGCCGTTGTGGGCATCGCAGCACTGGCCGCGGTCTGGCTGATCGCCGCGACCGACATCGAACCCCCAGCCGCCGTCGGCTGGGTGTACTTCCGGATCGGCGCCGCGGGCATGAGTGCCGCCCTCGGGGAGAGCGTCCGCTCGAGGAGAGTCATCGCGGAAGAAGCACTCGAGCGCGCCGAATTGGCCGAACGCTCTCGTGAGGACGAAGCACGCGCCCGGGTCGACGAGGAACGGCTCCGGATCGCGCGCGAGGTCCACGACACCGTCGCGCACGCCATCGCCATCATCAACGTCCAAGCCGGCGTCACCGCACACGTACTGGACAAGCGACCGGAACAAGCACGCCAGACGCTCGAGGCCATCGAGCAGACCAGTTCCCGGGCCCTGCAGGAGATGCGGGCCATCCTGGGGGTCCTTCGCGACGACAACGACGGCCGCCTCCCACCCCCAGGGCTCGGGCAGGTCGACGAACTCACCGCCAGGGCACGCGAAGCCGGGCTCGACGTCGAGTTGGAGACGACATCACCCCCACCGCCCGTACCCAGCGCGGTAGGCAGCGCCGTGTACCGGATCCTGCAGGAGTCGATCACCAATGTGATTCGCCATGTCGGACCGACCAGGGTCGCAGTCGCCCTGAACTACGGCCCCGACGCCGTGGAAGTCCGCGTGACGAACGACGGCCCGCGTGCGGATGGGGACACCGACAAAGCAGCCAGAGGCGCCGACCGTGCGGACGCCGAGTTCGCCGGCACGGACACACGCGGCCACGGGATCGTAGGGATGCGCGAGCGTTGTCAGCTCTTGGGCGGCGACTTCGACGCCGGCCCGCTCCCGGGCGGCGGCTTCGCCGTCACCGCCCGGCTGCCCTTGGCCCCGGCCGCAACGGTGAAGGTATGAACCCGGTGACAGGCGCATCCGGCCGCGACACTCCGATCAAGGTCCTACTCGTGGACGACGAGCATCTGGTGCGGTCCGGCTTCAAGATCCTCCTCGAGGTCGAGGACGGCATCACGGTGGTCGGGGAAGCCGCAACCGGCGCCGAAGCCGTGGAGCAAGCCCGGGCCCTGCGCCCGGATG
The DNA here is from genome assembly GCF_002887785.1 of Rhodococcus sp. ENV425. Taxonomy (NCBI): domain Bacteria; kingdom Bacillati; phylum Actinomycetota; class Actinomycetes; order Mycobacteriales; family Nocardiaceae; genus Rhodococcus; species Rhodococcus sp. ENV425. The sequence continues at coordinate 88,389 of NZ_PCZU01000268.1, read as the reverse complement.
TCGTGCTCATGGATATCCGTATGCCGAAGATGGACGGCATCGAGGCCACCCGGCAGATCGCCACCACCAACGGGCTCCAATACGTACGCATCCTCATCCTGACGACCTACGACACCGACGCCTACGTCTTCGAAGGCCTCCAGGCCGGCGCCAGCGGCTTCCTGCTCAAAGACGCGGGTCCGGCCGAGCTCCTGCACGGCATCCGCGTGGTCGCCGCCGGAGAAGCTCTGCTCGCACCGCGCATCACGCGCCGCCTCATCGCCCAGTTCACCACCCAGCGCACAGCCGACAAGGCCGCCGATCATCGGCTCGAGGTCCTCACCGACCGGGAACGCGAGGTCCTGACGCTGGTAGGTATGGGCATGAGCAACAACGAGATCGGCGCCGAACTCTGCCTCAGCCCGGCCACCGCCCGCACCCACGTCAGCCATGCCATGGTGAAACTCGGTGCTCGCGACCGCGCGCAACTGGTCGTCATCGCCTACCGAACGGGACTTGTGAAGCCGTAGGCGATCAGCCTGTCGACCCCGCGATCCGAATCTTCTCTGATCGACGACGTCTCAGACGAGAGGGGTGTCTGTGCCGGCGACCGCCCGAGCACTCCGTAGCCTGACGAGGCATGAGTGATGCAGATATCCACTTCTACTTCGACCCGGTGTGCCCGTTCGCCTGGATAACCAGCAAGTGGGTGCGCCTGGTGGCGGCCCAGCGCGAATTCCGAGTCGACTGGCGGTTCATTTCGCTGCGCCTGATCAACGCGCACGTCGACTACGACGTTCACTTCCCGCCCGAGTACAAAGCCGGTCACACGAGTGGGCTGCGGCTGCTCCGGGTCGCGGCGCGAGTGCGGGCCGAGCACGGGCGCGAGGCGGTGGATCCGCTGTACCGGGCGCTCGGTGCGCGGATATTCGAGACCACGCCGGACGCCGACAACACCGCCGGACCGGAACAGCAAGGAACGCGGGCTTTCCTCGAGCCGATCCTGGCCCGGGCGGGCCTACCCGTGCAGGTGGCGGACGCGCTGGACGACCCCTCGCTCGATGCGCTCATCCAGGCGGAGACCGACGAGGCACTGCGCCTGACCGGCAGAGACGTCGGCACGCCGATCATCCACTTCCAGCCGCCGAACGGCGTGGCCTTCTTCGGGCCGGTGATCAGCCGGCTACCCGGCGAAGAGGACGCCCTCCGCCTGTGGGACCACGTCGTCGGGCTGGCGAGCTTCCCCGGCTTCGCCGAACTCAAACGTAGCCTGCGCGAACTGCCGCAACTGCCCGGCCTCGGCGTCGCTCCCGACGAGGTGGGAGTGGAGCAGGACTGGCACGGTGGCAGTCGACGAACCAAGAGATGAGCAACCGGCGCCGGCCACCCCGGCACCGTTCGGCCCGACAGCCAGGTCGAGACGGCTGCCGTTGTGTATGTCCGATGCGGACCGGTAACGGATAGCCTCGAGCCATGATGCTGGCGAACGTCTGCGAGCTCTATCGAGACGCAGGCTTTCTCGGGCAGCCAGCGGCTGCCGCCACCAGCCTGGCCTTCGTGATCGCCGGCCTGGCCGTGCTCGCACGTCGTCGGCAGGGCACGCCGACGGTGACCTACGGTCTCCTCGTCATCACGGTCGGCGCCGGATCCCTCATAGCGCACGGACCGAACCCGCCGTGGCAGGCCTACGCACACGACATACCGATCGCGACATTGCTCGCTTACACAGCCGTCGACGCCGCTTCCGACCGGTTCGACCGACGGTTGTCGCCGCGGTGGTGGCTCGTCGCTCCGTTCGTGATGGTTCCCGTCGTCGCAGCCGGCTCGAGCGCCTCCACGATCGTGCAGGCACTGCTCGCCGCGGTCACTGTGGGACTCGCGCTGGAACGCGCCCGCGTCCGTCCGCACCTGCGCCGCACGACGATCATCGCGGCACTGCTTCTCGCGTCCGGCGCCGTGCTCGGCACCATCGGCGACCGGACCTCGCTCTGCCGGCCGAGTAGTGTCCTGCAAGGCCACGCGCTGTGGCACATTCTCGCCGCCACCGGACTGTGGCGGCTCTCGCCCACGATCGGTTCACGGTCCCCCCGGATATCGGCCAGGACATCGCGGCATCTGTCGGGCCGGGCCGGGCCGGCCCGGAGACGGCCCGGGCAGGCTTGACCGCGTCGGTGGCACATGCACCGTCCTTCATCCACCCGGCCACGGGCAGAGCACCCCGGACGAGCTCCGCAGTGCGAGCACCGGCGAAGTCCCTCGATACCCGCCCCTGCGCACCGGGAATCGTTGCCGCCTTCCACGGCTCGATACCCTGGAACGATGGGCGCGCTGTTCGCGATGACGATTCCGGGACTGGCCTGCCTGCTGGTGGGCGCGGCCGCGGTCGAGGTGTTGTGGAGCCGTCTGACGGGTCATCGCCTGCTCCGGCGCAGCGGGGACGGTCGCACACGGCCGGTGGCGGCAACGGGGTTCGAGGAGGTCGGTGCGGTGTTCGAAGGGTCGCGGCGATTCGAATTCGAACAGCGACAGACCTCGCTGATGGACCGTGAGGACGCCACCGGTGGCGAACCCGGATGGCTGAGCGTCGAAACCCGTTGGGGCCGAATGTCACATTGCGTCGATCGAATTGACGCCATGTGACATTCGGTCGGTCAGGCGGTCTGCTGTTCGCGCTGGAGTTCGAGGGCGATGTCGATCAGCTGGTCCTCCTGGCCGCCGATGAGCTTGCGCTTGCCCGCCCGCACCAGCAGCTCCGCGGCGGAGACCCCGTACCGCTCGGCCTGGCGCTCGGCGTGGCGCAGGAAGCTCGAGTACACCCCGGCGTAGCCCATCATCAGGGCCTGACGGTCGAGCAGGCACTCGGCGGGCATCACGGGGCGCACGACGTCCTCCGCGGCGTCCGCGACGGCGAAGAAGTCGATGCCGGTCTTGATCCCCACCTTGTCGCACACGCCGACGAACGCCTCGACCGGGGTGTTGCCGGCACCCGCGCCGAACCGGCGGGCCGACCCGTCGATCTGCTTGGCACCCGCGCGGACCGCCGCGATCGAATTCGCCACGCCCAGGCCGAGATTCTCGTGCCCGTGGAAGCCGACCTGCGCGTCGGAACCCAGCTCCGCGACGAGCGCCTCGACGCGTTCGGCGACCTGCTCGAGAACGAGCGCGCCGGCCGAGTCGACGACGTACACGCACTGGCAGCCCGCGTCGGCCATGATGCGGGCCTGCTCGGCCAGCTTCTCCGGGGTGACGGTGTGCGCCATCATCAGAAAGCCCACGGTCTCGAGCCCGCGCTCGCGGGCGAGCCCGAAGTGCTGGACGGACACGTCCGCCTCGGTGCAGTGGGTGGCGATGCGGCAGATCGAGGCGCCGTTGTCCTGCGCCTCGATGATGTCCTCCTTGATGCCGACACCGGGCAGCATGAGGAAGGCGATCTTCGCGTGCTGCGCGGTGTCGACGGCGATCTTGATCAGTTCCTGCTCCGGCACTTTCGAGAACCCGTAGTTGAACGAGGACCCGCCGAGGCCGTCGCCGTGCGTGACCTCGATGACGGGGACGCCCGAGAGGTCGAGGGCGGCGACGACGGCGCGCACCTCCTCCCGGTCGAACTGGTGACGCTTGTGGTGCGAGCCGTCGCGCAGCGACGTGTCGGTCACGCGGATGTCCCACGACGGCTCGAAGAAGATGTCGTCGCGACGGAGGTCGGAGTTCGAAGAGGTCATCGGAGTCAGGCCTTCACGGTGGAGTTCGAGGGGAGGGAGTCCGCCGAGAGGAGCGCGCGGGCGATCTCCTCGCCCACCTTGGTGGCGGCCGCGGTCATGATGTCGAGGTTGCCGGCATACGGCGGCAGGAAGTCGCCGGCGCCCTCCACCTCGACGAAGGTGGTGACGGTGGCGTGCCCGCCGGACACGACGGTCGGCTCGTCGAACTGTGGTTCGTTGAGCAGGCGGTAGCCGGGCACGTACTCCTGCACGTCGGCGACGACGCGGTGGATGGACTCGGCGATCGCGTCCCGGTCGGCGTCCTCGGGGATGGCACAGAAGATGGTGTCGCGCATGATCATCGGCGGGTCCGCCGGATTGAGGATGATGATCGCCTTGCCCTTGCGGGCACCGCCGATGGTCTCGATGCCCCGGCTGGTGGTCTTGGTGAACTCGTCGATGTTGGCGCGGGTGCCCGGCCCGGCGGACACCGACGCCACCGACGCCACGATCTCGGCGTAGGGCACGTCCACCACCCGGGCGACGGCGTGCACGATCGGGATGGTGGCCTGACCGCCGCAGGTGATCATGTTGACGTTGGGCACGTCGAGATGCGCCCCGAGGTTCGCCGGTGGCACGACGGCCGGTCCGACGGCGGCAGGGGTGAGGTCGATCGCCCGGATGCCGGCCGCCTCGTACCTCGGCGCCGCCGCCCGGTGCACGTACGCGGACGTCGCCTCGAACACCAGGTCCGGCTTCTCCGGCTGCGCGAGCAACCAGTCGATGCCCTCGGCCGATGTCTCCAGGCCGAGCGTGCGGGCGCGGGCGAGGCCCTCGCTCGCCGGGTCGATGCCGATCATCCACCGCGGCTCGAGCAGGTCCGAACGCTGCAGTTTGTAGAGCAGGTCGGTGCTGATGTTGCCCGACCCGACGATCGCGACACTTGCCTTGGCCATTGTTTCTCCTTGCAGTCCGGACCGGGTGGTCACGAGAACGTGAGCGAGACGGAGCCCAGTCCCGCGAACTCGGCGTGGAACTCGTCGCCGGGGCGCGCGTCGACGGCCCGGGTGCACGAGCCGGGCAGGACGATGTCGCCCGCCTTCAGCCGCACTCCGAAACTCTCGACCTTGCGGGCGAGCCAGGCGACGGCGGTGACGGGATTGCCGAGCACCGCGTCGCTGCGCCCCTCGGCGATCCGTTCGCCGTTGCGGGTGAGCACGGCGTCGATGCCCTTGGTGTCGACGCCGGACGGCGCCACCCGCTGCGCGCCGAGCACCCATCCGGCGGAGGAGGCGTTGTCGGCGATGGTGTCCGCGAGGCCGATCTTCCAGTCCTTGATCCGGCTGTCGATCAGTTCGATGGACGGCGCGAACGCGACGGTGGCGTCGAGGACGTCGCTCTCGGTGCAGTCCGCGCCGGGCAGGTCCTTGCCGAGCACGAAGGCCACCTCGACTTCCACCCGCGGGAAGCAGTACCGCGAGGTGTCGACGGGCCGGTCCTCGAAGACCTGCATGTCGTCGAGCAGGTGGCCGTAGTCGGGTTCGTCCACGCCCATCATCTGCTGCATGGCCAGCGAGGACAGCCCGACCTTGTGGCCGACCACGCGGGCACCGGCCGCGAGCCGGCGACGGATGTTGATCAGCTGGATCTCGTAGGCGTCGACGACGTCGATGTCGGGGTGCCGGGCCACGAGCGGGCCGACGGGGGTGCGGTCGCGTTCGGCGGCCTCGAGCTCGTCCGCCAGCCGGGTGCGCAGTTGCGTCGGCAGCATTGCGGTTCCTTCCTGTTCACCGGCGACCGGCATGTTCTGCAACCTGTTTCCGTTCGGCCCGTGGTGTGCGGGTGATTCTTCCTGGCAGAAGGGATGGACTCACCGCGCCATCATTCTATAACGTGTTCTACATGATCAAGCAGGAATACGACATCGTCGTAGTCGGCAGCGGTGCCGGCGGAATGACCGCCGCGCTGACCGCCGCGCACCAGGGCGCGAGCGTCGTCCTGATCGAGAAGGCACCCCACTACGGCGGCTCGAGCGCGCGCTCGGGCGGCGGGGTGTGGATCCCGAACAACGAGGCCCTGAGGGCCGCCGGGGTCACCGACACCCCGGACTCGGCCCGCACCTACCTGCACAGCATCATCGGCGACGTGGTGCCCGCCGACAAGATCGACACCTACATCGACCGCGGGCCCGAGATGCTGTCCTTCGTGCTGAAGCACAGCGCCCTGGAACTGCAGTGGGTGCCGGGCTACTCCGACTACTACCCCGAGGCCCCCGGCGGCCGGCTCGGCGGGCGGTCCGTCGAGCCGAAACCGTTCGACGGCAAGCGCCTCGGCGACGACCTCGCCCTGCTCGAGCCCGACTACGTCAAGGGCCCGCCGAACTTCGTCATCACCCAGGCCGACTACAAGTGGCTCAACCTCCTCATGCGCAACCCGCGCGGACCGGTCCGCGCCGCGAAGGTCGGCATGCGATACCTGTGGGCCCGCGCGACGAGGAAGCACCTGCTGGTCCGCGGCCAGGCGCTCATGGCCGGACTCCGCGTCGGCCTGCGCGACGCCGGGGTACCGCTGCTGCTCAACACCGCCCTGACGGACCTCGTCGTCGAGGACGGGGTGGTGCGCGGTGTGCGCGTCGAGTCGGACGGACGGACGGACACCATCCGGGCCCGCCGCGGCGTCCTGATCGCCTCCGGCGGCTTCGAGCACAACGAGCAGATGCGCACGCAGTATCAGCGCGCCCCGATCGGCACCGAGTGGACCGTCGGCGCGAAGGCCAACACCGGGGACGGCATCCGCGCGGGCCAGGCTCTCGGTGCCGCCGTCGATTTCATGGACGACGCCTGGTGGGGCCCGTCCTTCCCGCTCACCGGCGGCCCGTGGTTCGCCCTGTCCGAGCGCAGCCTGCCGGGCTCGATGATGGTCAACGCGGCCGGCCGGCGCTTCGTCAACGAATCCGCTCCGTACGTCGAGGCGGTGCACGCCATGTACGGCGGCCGCCACGGCCGGGGCGACGGACCCGGCGAGAACATCCCGTGCTGGATGATCCTCGACCAGCGCTACCGCAATCGCTACACCTTCGCCGGCATCACGCCCCGCAGTCCCTTCCCCAAGCGGTGGCTGAAGGCGGGTGTGGTGGTCCAGGCCGGCTCGATCAACGAGCTCGCCGAGAAGATCGGCGTGCCGGCGCAGACCCTCACCGCGACCGTCGAACGATTCAACGGCTTCGCCCGCGCGGGCCGGGACGAGGACTTCGGACGCGGCGAATCCGGCTACGACCACTATTACGGCGACCCGCGCAACAAGCCCAATCCGAGCCTCGGCGCCATCGACAAGGCCCCCTTCTACGCGATCAAGGTGGTGCCCGGCGATCTCGGCACCAAGGGCGGCCTGCGCACCGACGCCGACGCCCGGGTCCTGCGCGAGGACGGGACCGTGATCGAGGGTCTCTACGCGGCCGGCAACGCCAGCGGTCCCGTCATGGGCCACACCTACGCCGGCCCCGGCGCCACGATCGGCCCGGCCATGACCTTCGCCTATCTCGCGGTCCTCGACGCCCTCGGCCGACCGGAGCAGCCCGCCGCGCGGCCGATCTCCGAGACCGCCGAACAGCACTGAGCCGCACTCGATCCGGCCGAACCCCGTCCGCCGAACAGAAAGGGTCCCGCGTGCCCATCGATCCCGCCGTCGCACTCGGCGCCGAACTGCCCGCCCAGGAATTCGCCTGGAGCAGCAGCGACGTTCAGCTCTATCACCTCGGTCTCGGCGCCGGCGCGCGTCCCACCGACCTCGGTGAGCTGCGCTACCTGCGCGACGGCGATCCGCAGGTCCTGCCCACCTTCGCCACCGTCGCCGCGACGTTCCACGACACCGAGCCGCCGAAGGTCTCGTTCCCGGGCATCGAGATCGACCTGGCGAAGGTGGTGCACGGCAGCCAGGAGGTGACGGTGCACGCTCCCCTACCACCGGAAGGCAAGGGCCGCACCGTGACCCGAATCGCCGAGGTGTGGGACAAGGGCAAGGCCGCGGTGATCGTGCAGGAGTCGACGACCACGGATCCGGCCGGCAACCCGCTGTGGACGGCCCGCTCGTCCATCTTCGCCCGCGGCGAGGGCGGCTTCGGCGGCGAACGCGGACCGTCCGAGTCCGTCGAATTGCCGGACCGAGCACCCGATTTCGAGGTGGATGTCGCGACGCTGCCGCAACAGGCCCTGCTGTACCGGCTGTGCGGCGACCGCAACCCGCTGCACTCGGACCCGCAGTTCGCGCAGGCCGCCGGGTTCCCCGCTCCGATCCTGCACGGGCTGTGCACGTACGGGATCGTCTGCAAGACGCTCACCGACGCGGCGCTCGACGGTGATGCCGCGTCCGTGCACGGATTCACGGCCCGGTTCGCCGGCGTCGTCTTTCCCGGCGAGACCCTGCGGGTGCGCGCGTGGCGCACCGGCGACCGGCTGCTCGCGACCGCCGCGGTGGTCGAGCGCGACCTCGCGCCCGCCCTCACCGACGTGGTCCTCACCATCGCCTGACACCCCGTCCTCCCCCAGCACCGGTCCGCCACGGTCCGGTGAGAAAGCAGTGTGTTCATGACGATTCGCACCGAACCCCTGCGCCTGTCGCGCCGGGGTTTCCTCGCCGCCGGCGCGGGCGCGCTCGCCGCCACCGCGCTCGGCGGCTGGACCCCCGTCCACGCCGTACCGGCCGGCTCGTCCGGTGCCACCCTGACCACCCCGGCCGCGTTCCCCGACGGCATCGCCCTCTACCAGCAGGCCTACCAGAACTGGTCCAAGGAGATCATGCTCGACGCGATCTGGACGTGCGCCCCGCGCAGTCCCGAGGACGTCGTCCGGCTCGCGAACTGGGCCCACGCTCACGGCTACACCGTCCGGCCGCGTGGCGCGATGCACGGCTGGACTCCGCTGACCATCGTCAACGGCGCACCGGTGGACAGGGTGATCCTGGCGGACACGATGGCGCATCTGAACGGGGTGTCGGTGCACTCCGGTTCGGACCCCGCCACCGTCACCGCCGGAGCCGGAGCGACACTCGACGCGATCACCACGGCGCTGCAGGGGCACGGCCTCGGCTGGGCCAACCTCCCCGCACCCGGGGTGCTGTCCATCGCCGGTGCACTGGCCGTCAACGCGCACGGTGCGGCGCTGCCCGCCGACGGCGAAAAGAACGTCCCGGGACACACCTTCGGCTCGCTGAGCAATCTCGTCACGGAACTGACCACGGTGGCGTGGAACGGCAGCGAGTACGCGCTGCGCACCTACACGCGCGCCGACGCGGACATCACTGCGCTGCTCGCCCACCTCGGCCGGACGTTCGTCACCTCGGTCACCCTGCAGGCCGGCCCGGACACCCGGATGCGGTGCCAGAGCTACACCGACATCGACTGGCGCGAGCTGTTCGCGCCTGCCGGAGCACCGGGACGCACCTTCGAGAGCTTCGTGCGGGCCTGCGGGCGCGCGGAGGCGATCTGGTATCCGTTCACCGACAAGCCGTGGATGAAGGTGTGGTCCCTCGCTCCGCAGAAGCCGGTGACGTCCCGAGAGGTGTTCGGCCCGTACAACTATCCGTTCTCGGACAACGTCCCCGAGCCCGTCACCGACCTGCTCGGGCAGATGACGGCCGGGAACCCCGCCATCGCGCCGGCTTTCGGGCAGGTCTACTACAACACCACCGTCGCCGGCCTCGCCGCCACGAACTCGAGCGACATCTGGGGCTGGTCCAAGGACCTGCAGTTCTACATCAAGGCCACCACCCTGCGGCTCACGGAGGGCGGCGGCGCGGTCCTCACCAACCGCGCCAACATCGCGAACGTGATCCACGACTTCACGCAGTGGTTCCACGAACGCATCGAGCACTACCGGGCGCTCGGGCAGTACCCGCTCAACGGCCCGGTCGAGATCCGGTGCTGCGGGCTCGATCAGCCCGACGACGTGCGGGTCCCGTCCGCCGGGCCGCCGACCATCTCCGCGACCCGGCCGCGACCCGACCACCCCGAGTGGGACACCGCGATCTGGCTCAACGTGCTCGGGGTGCCGGGCACCCCCGGCATGTTCGCGTTCTACCGCGAGATGGAGCAGTGGATGCGCGGTCACTACAACATCGCCGACTCCACCTTCCGGCCCGAATGGTCCAAGGGCTGGGCGTTCGGCCCCGAACTGCCGTACACGGACCAGCGGGTCATCGAGCAGGTCCTGCCCGACACCTACCGGGAAGGCGTGCCCGCGGACGAGAACTGGGACTCCGCGCGGGCGGTGTACAACCGGCTCGACCCGCATCGGGTATTCAGCAACAGCTTCATCGACCGGCTGCTGCCCTGACGAGAAGGCGCCGGAC
>NZ_PCZU01000268.1:51387-78332 GCF_002887785.1 Rhodococcus sp. ENV425 | reverse complement strand
TCTCACGCGCGCGGGTAGCACCACGCCGCGCAAGCATGGTGAGGACGGATACCCGGCCGAAGTGGCCCCACAGCCGGCCGAGCCGCACCCACAGCTGCCAGTACGCCACACCCACCACGAGCGACGCCGCGAACGCGAGCCACGGGTCGATGTCCCGCAGCAGCGGATAGACCGTGAAGTGGGTCAGGTAGATGTAGAGCGACGAGGCGGCGAGCACCTCGGCCGGCCGCACCAGCAGCGCCGGCCACCAGGTCCGCGGCACCCAGATCAGCAGGAGCAGGCCGCCGATCACGAGAGCGGTGCGGTCGGTTTCGGCATGGAAGAACCCCGGCACCGTCGCCACCGCCAGGACGGACACCACCAGCCGCTGCCACACCGCGGTCGCCCGGGCGGCCGCCCAGCCGAGCGGGAAGAGCCAGAACACCACGTACGACGCCAGGATCTGACTGGTCGGCATGTCCGGCCCGAGCACCTCGTACCGGGTCAGCAGGCCCACGCCCACCAGCGCGAGCGGGAACGCGAACGGGAACCGTCGCTCGTGCCGGTCGAACCACGGCACGGCGAGCAACAGAGCCACCGCGACGAGCGCGTACACCAGCGCCTCGATGAACCAGTACCGCCATTCCTTCGTCCACGCGGGCGGTCCGAGCACCCCGTTGAGCAGGAACACGCTCGACCAGCGGTACTCGCCGGTGAGCGCGTGCACCGCGCCGATCCACACGACGGCCGGTGCGGCGATCCGGGCGACGCTGAGCAGGGTGGTGCGCAGCCGCTCGGCGCGGGGCTTGGGCAGTTGGAATCGCGCGTAGTTGTAGCCCGCGGCCGCGAGCAGCACGTGTGCCCCGCCCACGAGGGCGAACAGGTGCAGATGCGAGCCGACGATGAGCACGATCGCCACGGCGCGGATGAGCACGTTGGTCTCGACGATCCGCCAGCCCCACGGCGCCCGGCGCGACGACGGGCTCAGCTCGCGCAGCGGCGTCGTCGGCCAGTCCGCGGGCAGATGCCCGAGCAGCCGCTCGAGCCGCACCGACATGCGCACGTACGACAGCGAGTCGCCACCGAGGTCGACGAACGTGCTGTCGTCGGTGACGTCGTCGCGGCGGAGAACGTCCGCGTACAGCGCCCGCAGCCGCCGGGGGTCCACGGCCCGCGCCTCGGGCGCCGGCTGCGGCGGTTCCGGGGCGGCGCCGAGCGCGGCGACGGCGCGGTAGTCCGGTTTGCCATTGGGGGTGCGGGGCAGCTCGGCCACCACGCACACCCGCACCGCGGACTCGGGCAGCCCGCTCGCGCGGGCCGCGACCGCCCGCACGGGCGCGGCGTCGGCTCCCTGGACGGCGACGATCAGTTCGTCGTCGCCGCCGGCGCAGCACGCGACGAGCTCGTGGCGCGCGAGGACGGATTCGATGCGCTGCAGGTCGATGCGCAGGCCGAACAGCTTCGCGAAGCGGGAGCGACGGCCCACGATCCGGTACAGCCCGGCGTCGGTGCGGACGGCGAGGTCACCGGTGCGCAGTTCGTCGACGACACGCCCGAGGGCCAGCTCGGACGGGTCGGTGGCATAGCCGAGCATGACGTTGGGCCCGGTGTAGACGAGTTCGCCGGCACCGTCGCCGGCCTCGGGCACGGGGTCGATGCGGAAGGCGCCGCCGGGAACGGGGACGCCGATCGTGCCGGGGTGCTCCGCGGCGAGGTGCGGGGGCAGGTAGGCCATGCGGGCGGTGGCCTCGGTCTGGCCGTACATGACGAAGAACTGCCACCCGTCGCGCCGGCCGAGGTCGACATAGCGGCGGACGCGGTCGGGGTCGAGACGGCCGCCGGCCTGGGTGACGTAGCGCAGGTTCGGCAGGTCCATGTCGGCGAAGCCGACGCGGTCGAGCAGGTCGAAGGTGTACGGCACGCCCGCGAGGGCGCTGACCCGGTGCCGGTGCACGAGGTCCCAGAATCCGGGGTCGGTGACGGACCGGTCGGTGAGCACGGTCCCGGCGCCCCGCAGCAGGTGGCTGTGCAGGACCGACAGGCCGTAGCAGTAGTGCATCGGCAGGGTGGTGATCGCGCGGTCGGTGTCGCGGATGTCGAGGTAGTCGGCGATGGCCTCGGCGTTCGCCTGCACATTGCGGTGCGAGAGGCGCACGAGCTTGGGCGAGCCGGTCGAGCCGGACGTACTGAGCAGCAGCGCGAGGTCGGAATGCAGGTCGTGGGTGCCGTCGGCGAGTTCTTCGATCCGGCCGCCGTCGACGACGACGTCGGGCCGGTAGGCCTCGATCGTCGCGGCCAGGGCGTCGGGCCGGTCGCCGGGCACGAGCAGCACGGGATGGCCGGCGGACAGCGCCGCCAGGTAGGCCACGATCGGGTCGACGGCGTTGGCCCCGGCGACCAGGACGAGACGCCGGGTGGTGCCGAGGCGGTCGGCGACGGCGGCGACCCGCTCGGCCAGGTCGCGATAGGTGATCTCGGTGCCGTCGCAGACGAGTGCGGTCCGTTCGCCGTGTTCGGCGAGATGTCGGACGAACGGAACCGTCGGACAGTCGACGAGCTCGGAAGAACGTGGTACCACCGCGGCAGTCTATAAGGTTTGGCTGTCCTGAATCCAGGCTCGGGCGGGTTCGCGGAGCAGTGCGAGGCGGCTGAGCAGCCGGTCGACGTCGGGTTCGGCGGGGACGGACGTCGCGAAGTCGGCGCGCGCGACGGTGGCCGACACCGTGAGCCGGACGTCGGCGTCGCACAGCACGTCGACGACGTTGCCGAAGCGGCGCAGGGCGTCCGCGTCGAGCTCGCGCAGCGGCGGGACACCGGTGACGACCCACTCGCCGTGCTCGCGGAGGACGGCGAGGTAGTCGGCGGGCGCGGTGGGGGCGCGGCACAGGTCGGCGAAGTCGAACCACACGACGTCGCCGCGCACGGCGAGGACGGGTAGTGCGCGGCCCGACGGTCGCAGGGTTCGCCGCTCCCCCGGCTCCGGAACGTCGAGAGCGCCGGGCGGGAGGAACTCACCCGAGGCGAACCCGTCGCCCGGGGTGGCCGTACCGGTGCGGCGACGGTCGATCGGCCCGCCGACCTCGACCACCTCGAGCCGGCGTTCGAGCAGGGCGATGGTGGGCTCGAACAGGTGGTGGAACAGCGGGTTGGGCAACAGGCCCGAGGGCGGGTAGTTGGAGGTGGCGACGAGCGCGACGCCCCGCTCGTGAAGGATGCGTACGGCGCGCGCGACGAGCATGCCGTCGCCGACGTCGTGGACGTGGAACTCGTCGAAGCACAGCACACGGGCGTCGCCGAGCGCGGCGTCGACGGCGTCGTCGATCGAGCCGAGGCGATGCGCCTGCGCATGCAGGCCGGCGAAGAAGCCGTGGAAGTGGTGCCGTCGCGCGGGACCGGGCACGGCCTCGAGGAACCGCTCCATCAGCCACGTCTTGCCGCGACCGACCGGCCCCCACAGGTAGACGCCGCGCGGGGTGGTGCGCTGCGCGGCGAGGTCGCGGTGCAGCCGCCCCAGGGCGGCGGCGCCGGCCCGCTGGTACGGATCCTCGGCCATCCCACCTCCTCTACATTGGTAGAGGACTCTACATATGTAGAGTTCGATCATGGCCAGCAGCCCCGACCGTCGCACCCTGATCGCCGAGACCACCCTCGACCTGATCGCCCGCGACGGACTGCGCGCGCTGACCCACCGGGCCGTCGACCGCGCCCTCGCCCTGCCCGACGGCTCGTGCTCGTACTACTTCCGCACCCGCGGAGCCCTGCTCGACGCCGCCGTGCACCGGCTCGCTGAGCGATCACGCGACGCGTTCGAGCACTCCGGCCTCACCCGCCCGCCGACCCCGGTCGACGTCGACGCCGCCGCGCGAGCGGTCGCGACGACACTCGACCGCGACCTGGCCCACCGCCGCCGGGACCTGCTCGTGCGGTATGCCCTGGCCACCGACCCGGCCATCGGCGCCGAGCAACGCGCCGGCCTTGCAGCCGCCCTGTTCTCCCGCGCCGCCGCGCGCGACCTCGTGGCCGCCTGCGGCGCCGACGACGCCGACTCCGCGGCTGCCGATCTCGTGAGCCTGGCCGAGGGGCTGACCGTGGACCGGCTGCTCGGCGCCCGGTCGCTGGAGGGACTCGCCGCCGGCACCGCCGCGAGCGTCGCGCAATTGGCCCGGCCGATCGCGGTGTACCTCCGCGGCCTCGCCGGGGGCGACGGTACCGGCCGGGCACGAACCATGCGATCGTGATCCGGCACCGGCCTGCCTCCCGGGAGGCCCAGCCGTGGGCAGGCGAAGACACGTCGCGTGCCTAGGATTGGCTCATGCGATCGGCCGCCGGTGAACGGTACTTCCTCGAGTCTCTGGACCGTGGGCTCGCGGTGCTCGAGTGCTTCGACGAACAGCACCGGGAGCGCACTCTCAGCGAGGTGGCCCAGGTGGTGGGGATCACCCGATCGACAACGCGAAGAATCCTGCTGACCCTCGTCGATCGCGGGTTCCTGCGGCAGGAGGGTCGTCGCTTCATGTTGACCCCGCGCGTTCTCCGTTTCGGCTTCTCCTACCTGTCCGGGCTGGCGCTCCCGCAGCTGGCCGAACCGCACCTGGCGAAACTCGCCGCCGAACTCGAGGAAACCGTCTCGGTCACCGTGCTCGACGGATCGGACGCACTCTACGTCGCGCGAGTCCGTTCGCCGCGGATCGTGCGTATCGCGATCTCGGTCGGCATGCGCTTCCCGGCGTACGCGACCTCGCACGGCCGGGTCCTGCTGTCCGGCCTTACCGCCGACGAACTCGACCGCTACCTGGAGACGACGGAACTGCGGGCGTTCACCGAGCAGACCCTCGTAGACCGGGACCGGCTGCGCGCCGAGATCCTGACCACGGCCGAGCGGGGTTGGGCGCTGTCGGAGGACGAACTGGAACTGGGGGTTCGCGGCGTCGCCGTGCCCATCCGGGACCGAACCGGCCGGATCGTCGCCGCGCTCAACTCTTCCCTGCAGAACATCGCGCATTCCGGCGCGGACGTCGAGGCACGAGTGGTCTCCCGATTGCAGGAAGCAGCCCAGCGGATCGGGGCCGATCTCGCGATCAGCGGACCATGAGCCGTGCGCGGTGCCGGCGGCTCCCCTTCCATGCTCGGCCGCACCCGGCCCGGCGAGGCGGATCAACCGATCCGTGCAGCATTTCGTGATCGAGAAGCCATTACGCGTAGGAGATTTCGAGCGCCCACGCCCCTGGCCCCGTCCGTCGCCGCCTCCGGTCGATCCGCGTCTCAGGGCGCGGTCGCGACAGTCGATGTCCGCGACGCCCGGGCGGCCCGGCCGGCGTCACCGTGGTCGTGTCCGAGCCGCCAGGCGATGATCCCGGAGATCACGCATCCGCCGGCGAGATAGACCGCCACCAGGTGCCACGACCCGCCGGAGACGGTGACCAGGGCCGCCGCGATGAAGGGGGTAAACCCACCCCCGACCGCGCTGGCCACCTGGTAGCCCACCCCGGCGCCGCTGTAGCGGTACTCGGCGCCGAACATCTCGGTGAACAGCGGCTGCTGCACGCTGACCACCATGTCGTGGGCGATGTTGACCAACAGCACCGCGAAGATGACGGTTCCGATCATCGAGCCGCCCTCGAGCATCGCGAAGAACGGGAACGCACAGACGGCGCCGAGTGCGGAACCGAGCATGTACACCCGGCGACGCCCGTACCGGTCGGACAGCCACGCGAACAACGGGATGGTCACCATTCCGAGGGCACCGACGAGCAGGCCGACGTTGAGCATGAAACTGCGTTCCATGCCGAGTTCGTTGGTGGAATAGCTGAGCGCGAACGTCGTGACGATGTACATCGAGAACAGCTCGACGAAGCGCAGACCGATGATCTGCAGAAAAGCCTTGGGATGCTTGGTCAGTGCTTCCACGAGGGGGATGCGCTTGCGGCTCTGCTCGCCGAGCTCCGCTTCGAGCCTCTCGACCTTCTCGGTGAACTCCTGACTCTCCTCCACGCTGGAGCGTACCCACAGGCCGAAGGCGACGAGCACGATGCTGGCGACGAACGGAACACGCCACCCCCATTGGGTGAAAGCCTCGTCGGTCGTGACACTGCTCATCAGCATGACGAAACCGGTGGCGAGAATCAGGCCGACGGAGTAGCCGACCTGTACGCCGCTGCTGTAGAGAGCCTTCTTCTTCGGTGGCGCGCTCTCCACCGCCATCAACGCGGCACCACCCCATTCACCGCCGACGGCGAATCCTTGCACAGCCCGCAGCGTGACGAGCAGGACCGGCGCCCACCACCCGATCGACGCGAAGCTCGGCAGCAGGCCGATCAGGGCAGTGGCGCTTCCCATGATCACGATGGTGAGCACCAGCATCCGTTTGCGACCGAGGCGGTCACCGAAGTGACCGAAGACCACCCCACCGAGCGGCCGGAAGAGGAATCCGACGCCGAAAGTCGCGAACGCGGCGAGCGTGCCGATGGCCGGGCTGACGTTGGGGAAGAACTCCTTGTTGAAGACGAGCGCGGCCACCAGGCCGTAGAGGATGAAGTCGTACCAGTCGATGACGGCGCCGACGAAGCTGCCGAAGGCTGCGCGCCGAGCCTGAGACTCGTCTGGGCCGGCGAGGTGCCGCTCGTTCATACCCGATCCTCGATCCGCATGTTCGTAATGCGAACGCATGTCCGCTGAGTGGATGTATGTGACGGTAGACACTCCGCAGGAGTTTCGTCAAGACGAGCGACAGGTCTCGCCACCGGCACGAAAACTGCGGCAATGCACCGGCGCCACCGGACGGCAGCGGAATACACGCGTGTAATTCATTCCGGTACAGGGTGATCCGAACAGTTGCCCTGCAGCCGGGCACGGCACACGGGATAATTCGACCCATGCCCGCCTCCCGCTCCGCGGTGCCCGCCCCGATGCTGGCCACGCCCGGCCGGCCGCCGATCGGCACCGGCTGGGCGGTGGAGATGAAGTGGGACGGCGCCCGCACGGTGGCGGTGTGCGACGGCGAGCGGTGCCGGCTCTACAGCCGCAACAGCAAGGACGTCTCGGGGGTCTACCCGGAATTGACGATCGCACTGTCGGCGGTGTCCCGGGGTCGGCCGATGGTCGTCGACGGGGAGATCGTCGCTCCCGATCCGCGGTCCGGGGCGCCGGCGTTCGCCCGGCTGCAGAGCCGCATCCACGTGGCGAAACCGACGGCGGCCCTGATCCGGACCATCCCCGTGGAGTTCTACGCATTCGACCTGCTCGCGCTCGACGGCGCGCCGACGACCCGGCTGCCGTACCTCGAACGTCGCCGTCGGCTGGTCGACCTGTCGATGTCCGGCCCCCTGGTCCGCACGCCGCCGCACTGGGTCGGCACCGACACGAAAATCCTCCTCGACCTTGCCCGCGATCACGGTCTCGAAGGCATCGTCTGCAAGCGGACCGATTCCGTCTACCAACCGGGACGCCGCGCTACGGCATGGATCAAGACCGCCCTGCGCAAGAGCACCGAGGCCGTGATCGCGGGATGGTTGCCGGGCACCGGCATGCACCGCGCGACGTTCGGCTCCCTTGTCCTCGGCGCCCACGACGACGACGGCCGTCTCGTCCACATCGGCAACCTCGGCACCGGCTTCACCACCGCCGGCCGGCGCGCCCTGTGGGAGCGGCTCGACGAACTCGAGCGGCCCAGCGATCCGTTCGACGTGATACCTCCGGCGCCCGTCGTCCGGGCCGCCCGATGGGCCGAGCCGGTGCTGGTCGGGGACGTCGAGTATCGCGAGTTCACCGGCGACAGTCTGCGCCACCCGAGTTGGAAGGGACTGCGGCCGGACAAGGAGCCGGACGAGATACTGGTTCCTCCACTGCCGTAGCACGGCCCCATCCAGATCTTCTCAACGCTGATCGCGGGGCTGATTCTGTGGGCCGAGCTCCTCGGAGGATGGGAAGGCCGCCCCGGCAAGATCGTCGAGTTCGACGTGCCGGGAACCGATGAGGGGTGGGCGCGCACACATACCGGACCTGCGCTCAACGGCGTGATGGTGATCGCCGTCGCGTCGGTCATGCCCCACACCGGTTTGCCTATCAAGACGGCAAGACGTCTCGGATGGATCGTCGTTGCCGACGGTTTGGACCAGCTCTGATACCTGATATCCGCTCCCGCCCCGTGCGTTCGCCAGAGCAGGTCACAGGAGATGTGGGCACCACCCGAACTGGGTGAGGCCCACATCTCCTGTACCGAGGCGACGACCTTGTAGTTGTTCGTCTCGAACTCGACCACCGTTCAGCGCGACGAAGTCCATCGGCACCGCGGACCGCGCGCGCCCCCCGTGATCAGGGCGACCTCCCCGTCGAGTCGGAATTCGTCCCTGTCGGCCATTACCGGCTCATCTCCTTCGAGAGGTGGTCGTAACGTTCCCGGAGCTGGCGCTTGAGGATCTTGCCGCTGGGGTTCTTCGGCAGGGCGTCGGTGACCACGACGTACTTCGGCTGCTTGTATCCGGCGAGCTTGTCGCGCGCGTGAGCCTTGATGTCGTCCTCGGTGAGATCCACACCGCTCCTCGGGACGACCACGGCGGTCACCGCCTCGATCCAATACGGATGGCTCACCCCGAACACCGCGACCTCGGCGACCCCGTCCAGCAGGTACAGGGCCTCCTCTACCTCCCGCGACGCGACGTTCTCGCCGCCGGTCTTGATCATGTCCTTCTTGCGGTCGACGATCGTGAGGTAGCCGTCCTCGTCGATGACGCCCAGATCACCGGAGTGGAACCACCCACCGGCGAAGGACTCCGCGGTCTTGGCGGGATCGTTGTAGTAGCCCAGCGTCAGATGCGGGGAGCGGTGCACGATCTCGCCCACCTCGCCCGGCGGGAGGGGCTGGCCGGCGTCGTCGACGATCCGGGTCTCCACGTTGAGGGCGGGCCGGCCGGCGCTGCCGGCACGCGTCAGTTGGTCCTCGGGGGCGAGGATCGTGGCGATCGGGGACATCTCGGTTTGGCCGTAGAAGTTCCACAGGCGTACCTGCGGTAGCCGTGTGGTGAGCTCACGCAACACCTC
Organism: Rhodococcus sp. ENV425; assembly: GCF_002887785.1. NCBI lineage: Bacteria > Bacillati > Actinomycetota > Actinomycetes > Mycobacteriales > Nocardiaceae > Rhodococcus > Rhodococcus sp. ENV425. The sequence continues at coordinate 69,317 of NZ_PCZU01000268.1, read as the reverse complement.
TGCCGGCATCGGTGCGGCGCCGTAGTAGCCCTTGTGCAAGGAGGACAGGTCGTAGTCGTCGAAGTGGGGGTGGCCGAGTAGCGAGATCCACACGGTGGGTGGGCAGAACAGCTTGGTGACCCGTTCCCGCTGGATGGTCTCGAGGATCTGGGTGGGGTCGGGGCCGCGCAGGATGATGCTGGTGGCGCCCAGGTAGACGTCCACCGAGAAGAAGCAGTCCATCTGTGCGCAGTGATACATCGGTAGCGCGTGTACCTCGACGTCGTCGTGGCTCATGCCGCCGTCGATCGCGCACGAGGCGTACTGGCTGATCAGTGCGCGGGAGGAGAGCAGGACGCCCTTCGGGCGGGACTCGGTACCCGAGGTGTACATGATGCGTACCGGATCGTCGTCGGCGACGGCCACGTCGGGAAGGATGGGCACCTCGCCTGCCTCCCAATCGGCGACCGACTCCCAGCCCGCACCGGTTTCGGCGCCGTGGGGGCCGATGATCGCCGACAGCTTCAAATCCGGAGCGGCTGCAGCGATGGCGTCATCGGCGACCGCAGAGAACTCGTCGTCGACGATCACTCCGTTTGCCCCGGAATGACCCAGGATGAACGCGATTTCCTCGGCGTTGAGCATGAAGTTGATCGGCACGAGCACCACGCCGATGCGTGCCGCACCGAACGCCAGGGCACCGAACTGCCAGGAGTTGCGGGCGATCAAGGCGAGCCGGTCGCCCTTGGCGAGTCCGTGGGCGTGGAGGACACCGGCGAACCGGGTGACGACCCGGTCGAACTCGGCGAAGGTGAACCGTCGGTCACCGTCGACCACGGCGGTCTTGTCCGGATATCGCTGCGCCGAGCGGTGCAGCAGGTCCGACACCGAGTGGCGACGGGCCCGGGCGACGACATTCCGATCGGCGAACATCGTGCGCAGGCTGCGGATGCCGCTGCCGAAGACCCCGTCCGCGAAGACACCGACCAGGGTGTCGACCTCGGCCGGGTCGGCCTCGAAGTCCGCCCACCATTCCACGAAGGCGCCTTCGGGTTCGCCGATGGGGCTCACACGCACGGTGGCCCGGTAGTTCCGGGCACCGAACGGATTGTCGCCGGCGAACTCGTAAGACAACTGGCGGCGGCGGTCGTCGAGGTCGAGCAGGCGCTCGTCGAGGGTGGCGCCCCCGTCGGCGAGGGTGAGTCGACGCACTACACCGATCTGTGTGGTGGCGCCGTCGATCAGCTCACTGTGCGCCACCGGGGGCAGGAAGCTGTCGACGCGGCCGAAGTCTTTGACAACGGACCAGACCTGGTCGGCCGAGGCGTCGATGACGCCGCTGGAATATGCGCGTGGCATGGTGAACTCCTCGGGTAGTGGCCCTGAGAGGCCGGGGACTCGCTGCTGAAGGCAAGCCGGGAACGGCCGAGTGCTCCGCCGTACACCCCTGGTGCGGTGTAGGTGTCGTTCTCAGCACTCGCGAAGGTCGAGATGGCCGACCGCTGCAACTCGACGGGTCTGCGGCGGAGACCGCGTTCGGTCCGGGCCAGGCCGTCGGGTCGGCGGTCGAGTGTCACGTCGGCGGGCGTGTCACCACGCTCGCCGACGTGCGGTCACCCGACCGACACTGATGCGCCGGTTACCGGACGGATACCGGTTCGGCGGTGACCGTGTCGGCGACGAATTGTGCTGTCAGGGCGTACATCTCGGGCGCGGCCGACACGATGGCGTCCATGTTGAAGACCCCGTGGATCATGCCCTCGAACCGGTGAAGCTCGACTCGAACTCCCGCGTCCTGCAGTGCCCGCGCGTAGTCCTCGGCCTCGTCGCGCGTCGGATCGAGTTCCATGCTGAAGATGAGCGCGGGAGGAAGATCGCGCAGATTCTCGGCACGAAGGGGTGCGACGGTCTCGGTGACCTCGGCGCCGTTGAGATAGGCACCCCACATGGTGTCCACCGCCTTGACCGAGAGGAACGGCCCGTCGGCGAACTCGACTCGGGACTGCGTGGACGCCTCGGGGTCGGTCGGCGGATAGACCAGGACCTGCCCAGCCAGCTTCAGACCGGCATCACGGGCACGCAGCGCCGTCGATGCCGCAAGGTTGCCGCCGGCGCTCTCCCCCATGATCACGATCTTGTCCGCGTCGCCACCGTAGCCGGCGATATTCTCCTGCACCCACCGAACCGCCTCGAATGCGTCGTCGTGCGCGGCGGGGAAAGGATGCTCCGGCGCCAACCGGTAGTCGACCGAGACGACGATGGCGTCGGTGGCCCGGGCGATCTGGCGGCACGGATTGTCGACGACGTCGAGCGAGCCGGCGACCCAGCCGCCACCGTGCAGAAATACGATGACGGGACGCGTGCCCTCCGTCTGTGTGCTCGGAACATACAGGCGCACAGCAGGATCGACGATGTCGTCTACCTGCATGTCCGGGCCGGGCACCTGCATCCCGACGAGCTGCTCCACCATCGCCCGCGTCTCCTCGACGGTGCAGTCTTCGAGCGGCTTGTATCCGGGGCGGTGGATGGCACTCAGGGCGGTCACGACCTCGGGGTCGAGTTTGGCCATCGGCGGGACCGCGGTCTCGACACCGTCGATCGCGAACCCGGCGTAACCGCGCTCGGCCACCTGGGCACAGATGGCTCGGTACACGGGAGCGCCGGCAGCGAAGATGTACGTTCCGCGCGTCTTGCCGACGACATTGGCCCCCATGTACCACGAACTCTCCGACTGCGGGATCAGAGTCTGATTGAGGATTCCCTCGGCGAAATCACCCCAGCGAGACTCGGCCTCTGCGGTCGGCTCGATCGTGGTCGCACCCGTGGTACGCAGGTGACCGATCGCTCGGCTGATCCATTCCACGTGATCCTCGATGGCGAGCGCGTTGTTGTACAGCGCGACAGCGCTTTGCGGTCCGGTGACGGTGAACAGATTCGGGAAGCCGGCGGTCTGGATCCCGAGGTAGGTGCCCGGCACACCGCTCCACTTCTCGTCGAGGGTCAGCCCGTCGCGGCCGACGATCCCCATCTCGAGCAGCGGCCGAGTGAACACGTCGAAGCCGGTTGCCATGACGAGCACGTCGATCTCGTACTCGGCTGCGGTGGTCTTCAGGGCGTGCTCGGTGACACGTTCGATCGGAGTACTGCGCACGTCGACCAGGGTCACGTTGTCGCGGTTGTAGGTCTCGTAGTAGTTCGTCTCGAACGGGGCCCGCTTGGTGGCGTACGGGTGATCGGTGGGGCAGAGCATCTCCGCGATCTTCGGATCCGTCACGCGTTCCCGGATGCGATCGCGCAGATAGTCGGCGATGGTGTCGTTGGATTCCCTGTTGTAGAGAAGGTCACCGTACGTCGAGACCACCATCCGGAAGCCGCCGCTTCCGTAGTGCTCGTCGTAGACCTTCTTGCGCTCCTCCGGCGAATCGGCGAGGGCCGAAGGGCGGGGAGCGTCGTACGGTGCGCCGAGGAAGTGATCGCGCGCCCCGGCGCGCACCTGCTTGTGGTTCTCGGCCAGCCATCGGCGCGCCTCGGGATCGAGCTTCTCGTTCCCCAGCGGCGATGCGAACTGCGCGGTGCGCTGGAAGACCGTCAGATGTGCGGCGTGCTTCGCAAGTTCCGGGATGAGCTGGATTCCGGTGGCACCGGTTCCGATGATCCCGACGCGCTTGCCGCTGAAGTCGACCGGCTCGTGCGGCCACGAGCTCGTCTGCAGAACCTCACCCTTGAAGTCTTCGATCCCGGGGAACTCCGGCTTCTTCGGGATCGATACGTTGCCGGTTCCGCAGACGACGTACCGGGCAGTGCACGTGCGTCCGTCGTCGGTGCCGACGGTCCAGTACTGCCCCTCGTCGTTCCACACCATCGAGGTCACCCGAGTGTTGAATTGGAACGAGCGCTTCAGGTCGAGACGGTCCGCCACCCACTCGAGGTAGTTCAGAATCTCCGGCTGTGCGGCGTACTTCTCCGTCCACTGCCACTCGCGCTGGATCTCCTCGGAGAACGAGTACGAGTAGTAGACCGAGTCGAAATCGCACCGTGCCCCCGGATAGCGGTTCCACCACCACGTGCCGCCCGGCCCGCCGCCGGCGTCGAACGCCTGCACCTCCAGACCGAGTTCGTTACGCAGCTTGTGAACAGCGTACAAGCCGGCGAACCCGGCTCCGACGATCACTACATCCTTGTCGGTCTTCATGCTCGACCACTCCTCGTGAAATTCCAGTTCGGACCTTCTGAGCAGTGAGCGTAGTCACACCACGATTGCGCCTTCTATGGTGAAATGCGCAGACTTGCGCACAAGCTTTGACCATTTGGCGCATACGATCAGCAGAGGTGACAGCATGTCGGGTGACGATCAGGTCGCGACGTACGTCCACGACGTCGCGGTAGCCCTGCTTCCGGAACTGCCGGACCTCGGCTCGGGTACGGCTGCATACATCTTCGAACGCGTCCCCGAGTTCGCGCGGCAGGAAGTGTCCGAGGTCGCGCTCGCCGCCTGCCAGGCCAACAGTGCTGCGCTTCTCGACGCGCTGATGCGGGGGATCACCATCGATGCAATGGCGCCCTCCGAGGAAGTCATCCGGACGACCCGAGACCTGGCGAAGGCGATCAGCCTCGACACGCTGGTCAGTGGCTACCAGGTCGGAATCGCGTACTGGTGCAGCCGATGGACCCGTGCGGTCGAGCGGTACTGCGACCGGGCCGGCGTGCCCGTGGCACTACGGGTCACGGACTACGGGACGACGTTTCTGTTGTCCTGGCTCCAAATGATCACCAACAGGTTGAGTGTTGCGTATCGCGATGAGGCCGAGCGACTCTCGCGCGAATGGTCGATGGCGCGAACCGAAGAAGCGCGGCGGATTCTCGCGTCGGACGACGTGGACATCACCACCGCCAGCCGCCGCCTCGGCTACGATCTCACGCGACATCATGTGGCTCTGGTGGTTGTTCGTGACGGCAGCAATCAGGCACCATTGGAGGCCACGGCCCGCGAGCTCGCCGGCACCATCTCGGGCTCGCGACCACTGACCCTGCTTGTGGACAGCGACACGCTGTGGTGTTGGATCCCCACGAACACCGAGGCGCGGGCGACGCCGGTGAGAGAAGGAGTGACCTGTGGACAGGGGCGACCCGGCCGCGGACTCGACGGGTTCCGGCTCAGCCATCGCCAGGCACTCGAAGCAGTCCGGGTAGCACGCCTGGCAGGCCGCGGATTCCCGGCCGTCACGCACTTCTCGGACATCGAGCTCACCGCGCTCTGCAGTCATGAACCCGCAGCACTGAGCCAGTTCGTCACCTCGGTGCTCGGTGCGCTGGCGGACCCCTCGCCGCACAATCGGTTGCTCCGCGAAACGCTACGTAGCTTCTACGCCGAGAACTGCAATTACCGCGCGACTGCGGCCCGACTTCTGCTACACCACAACACGATCCGCTATCGTTTGGCCAAGGCCGAGGAGGCATTGGGGCGTGGGATACTCGACAGGCGCCTCGAGACCGAGATTGCCTTGCACCTGGAGGCACAGCTTGGTACGCACACGAATGATGCCGATGAGTAGGTCGTCAACGTCCATCTCGTCATCTCGGCGGCACCTCGAGCGGCGCTCCTCAGCAAGACCATCACAATGATCGAGGTTCGATGCAGTTCAGTCATCGAGCATGGTGAGGTAGGTATCGAGCTGGGCCGCGCCGGCGAGAAGGTTGCGGCTGCGCGTGGTCAGCCGATCCTGCCAGGAGCCTAGGAAGGCGGCCAACGCGTCCGCCCCGCCCGCCGTGCGCAGCGACTCGAGGAACCGGGCGACCTGGGACAGCGGGTAGCCGCCCTGGCGCAGTTGCCGTGCGATCTCGGCGTCGCGCACGCAGTCCGGTCCGTATTCGCGATAGCCCGTTGCCCGGTCGCGGTCGGGGCGCAGGATGCCCTGGGTCTCCCAGGTGCGCAGCGTGGCCGGGTGCACGCCGAGTCGGCGGGCGAGTTCGCCCACAGTCAGCGGTCCACCGCGGACAGCAGTCGGTGCCGTGGCGGACAGGGCGCCCAGGGCCGTTGCGACCTCGGTGCGGGTGCCGCGTTCGGCGAGCAGCGCGACGTGCGCGGCGTCGATCAGCCGGTAGGCGGACTCGGTGTCGCCGCGGTTGACTGAACGCATGATGTCCGTTGCCTGCCGGTGCCCGTGGCCACCGCGCAACGCGAGGAAGGCGCGTAGAGCCTGCGCGTGCAGGGGCGTGTAGCGCCGGTAGCCGGTCTCGCTGCGCTCGGTCGGCGGGAGGATGCCCGCGTCGTCGTAGTTGCGGATCGCCTGTGCGGACAACCCGTGTTCCCGGGCGAGGTCGATGGGTCGCAACGTGCACCTCCGATTGAGGCTTCTACCTCCGGATTCCTGGTCGGAATCGCAGAAGTTTCACCCGATTCTTCAACGATATCGTCGAGGGCAGTTCCTTCCGACAAGGGGTGTTCATGTCTACTGCCGCAGCACTGCGTGGAATCGGCCGCCAACTCGACGATCCGGCAAGCCTGGGCCGCGCCCTCGACGAACTGCTCGCCACGCGGCCCGAGCCGCCGACCCTGCTCGCCCTCGGCGAGCCGACCCACGGGATCGAGGCGTTCCCGCTTCTGCGCAACGAACTCCTCGGTCACCTCGTCGAACGGGGGTACCGGTCGATCGTGCTGGAGACCGATGTCTTCGCCGCGTCCGTCGTCGACGACTACGTGGCCGTGGGAACGGCGGAGATCGACACGGTGCTCGCGACCGGGTTCAGCCACGGGTTCGGCGCGGTGCCGGGCAACCGCGAACTCGTCGAATGGCTCCGCGCGCACAATGCCGGCCGCGCGGAGCAGGATCGGGTTCGCTTCCACGGCTTCGACGCGCCGTTGGAGTTCTCCGGGGCGCCGAGCCCGCGACGCGCACTGTCCTCGGCCAACGACTACCTGCCCGCGGCGCTGCGGCCCGCATCGGTCCGCGACCTCGACGCGCTGCTCGGCGAGGACGCGGACTGGACGAACCAGGCGGCCATGTTCGACCCGGCAGCGTCCGTCGGCGACTCCGATCGCGCTCGCGCCCTGCGCATTGTCGCCGACGACCTCGCCAGCGCCCTGCGCCGCGCGGCACCCGGCCTGCGCTCCGCCGACCCGACCGGCTACGACCACGCCGTCGCGCACGCGCGCACCGCCCAGGGCCTGCTGCGCTATCACGCCGCCATGGCCAGTCCCGCACCCGATCGCATCGCGACCTTGCTCAGCCTGCGCGCCGAGATGATGGCCGAGAACCTGCTCGCGATCGTTGCCCAGGAGCAGCGACGCGGGCCGAGTCTGGTGTTCGCGCACAACATTCACCTCCAGCGTGCGCAGTCCCACATGCCGGTCGGCGAGAGCGAGGTAAGCTGGGGGAGCGCCGGCGCGCTCGTCGGGCTCACCCTCGGCGAGCGCTATGTGTTCCTGGCCACCGACGCCAACCCCGACAGCGATCCGGGCACCCTCCAAGGCGTGTTGGCCGAGGCGACCACCCGCCGCGCCCTGTTCCCGGCACCGGCCCTGTGCGCCGCGCTTGCCCCGTCGATGGGCACGGGCGAACCGATCGTGCCCGGCCACATCCCGCTGGGCCCGGCAGACCTGGACGGCGCCGACGCGGTCATCTTCGTCGCCGACACCGACGGAAGACGGCATCAGTACTGGTAGCCGCACTCGACGCGCAGGCCAAGGTCCGCGGAAGCCCCTCACCGAACGAGGACCTGCGCTCGAGATATGCTGCGCAACAAGGAATCTGGTGAGCAGACCGATATAGCGGGTTCGAATGGTGCGCACCCGTCACTCCTGGTACCCGCTCACGTTCGCCCGGGCGGCGGTAGAACACCACCGGACGGTCACCCCGGTCACGGGAGTGGCACGCCGGCCTCGTCTATCGCCAGCCACAGGCCGCCGAACTCCTCGACCTTGTGGCACAGCACCTGTCCGGGCTCCTCGTCGGCATAGAAGTACAGCGGGTGCCCGGCGTAGGTGACCTGAGCGGTCCCGTCGGAGCGCGACGTGGTGCCCAGCAGCCCCTGGTCGGCGTCACCGGCCGCGACGGGAGCACCGACGGTGAGCACCGGCGGCCACGCCACGGCACAGTCCCCGTAGCAGTCGGGGACCGTGCCTGCCTCCCGGTCGAAGATGTAGATCGCCTGGTCCCTCCGGTCGAAGAGCATTTCACCGATGGGACCGTTCGCCGTGGTGATCACCGTCGGCTCGCCGGCCGTGGTCACCGCAGGTTCCGACGCCGGGACGACATCGTAGGAGCTCTCGCCCGTCGCCCCACAGCCGGTGGCGACGAGCACCACGAGCGGGAGGAGCGCGCACCACACGGCCCCCGGCCCCCGCTCGCCGATCTGTGCCGGCATCACCGATGCTCGGGGTTCTCGAACGACGGATGACACCCGGCGTCCCACAGCGATCGCTGGTTGCCACCCACCGGAAAGCCGCCGGCCCGCACGAGCAGTGCGGCGGTGTGCATGAGGTTGTAGGTCATGAATGTGGTGTTGCGATTGGTGAAGTCGTTCTCGGGGCCGCCCGACCCCGGATCGAGGTACGAGGGACCCGGGCCGGCCTCCCCGATCCAGCCGGCGTCGGCCTGCGGCGGGATCACGTATCCGAGGTGCTGGAGGCTGTAGAGGATGTTCATCGCGCAGTGCTTGACGCCGTCCTCGTTGCCGGTGATCAGGCAACCGCCCGCGCGGCCGTAGTACGCGTACTGGCCGTGCTCGTTGAGCAGCGAGGAACAGCCGTAGAGACGTTCGACGACCTTCTTGGTGACCGACGAATTGTCACCCAGCCAGATGGGCCCGGCGATGACGAGGATGTGCGCGGCGAGGATCCGGTCGAACAACTGCGGCCATTCGTCGCTCGGCCATCCGTGCTCCGTCATGTCGGGGTACACGCCCGTCGCGATGTCGTGGTCGACGGCCCGGATCTGGTCCACCGTGACGCCTTCGCGTTCCATCAACGCCACACTGCGATCGATCAACCCCTGCGTGTTGCTGGTCTCGGGCGATCGTTTGAGCGTGCAGTTGACGAACATGGCACGCAGTCCCTCGAACTGCGGCGGTCCGCCCGCGCCCTGCGACTCCTCGAACACCGGTTCGGCCATGGGTCCTCCCATACGAGATCCGCACGCCTACGATAGGCCGCGACGACACCCCGCGGAGGCGGTTCCGTGTCTCCTCTGCTGCCGGAGACCTACGGTAACGTTCGGAACATCGTTGCCCGGGGAAGGGATCGGCACCCGTGACCGACGAACTCGCGCAGCGAGGACGCGTCGTGAGCGTGCGACTCGAACCCGCGGGACCGAGCGTCAGGCCGCCTGTGCGACCTCGGCTCGGACGTCCGTGGCCACCGGGACCGACTTCTGCTTCTCCGGCTGCGTGACCGTGAAGCGCGAGGGCGCACCGCAGTTACCCGTGGCCCGGCACAGCAGGTGCGTGGCCGCGCAGAACGCCCCGCCGAGTGCCGCCCAGAGGAGCGAACCGAACATCCACATCCCCACCACGGCTACGGCCAGCACCAGCACGCCGTCCAGCACGAAAGCCACCACGGGGTGCGCGACCAGAGGCTCGTCGTTGCCGCCCTGTCGTTCCGTCTCCATCCGCCCGTCTCCTTTCCTGCCGACTCCGTATCCGATACCCAGCCCGGACGGAATTCACACCCTCGGTGCACGAACAGGGGACGAGAGGAGCACCGCGACGATCCGGATACGCGTTCGACTGGCGAAATCGTTTTGTGATGCGATACAAATGAGTGCATAATGTGAGAGCGATCACACTGTGGTACGGCAGGGGGTACATCAGTGGTCCATACATGCGAGGGTCGGCACCGGTTACGGACCGATATCGACGACGACGCCGGCGAGTCCTACTCGCGTCTCCGGCACACGTCCGGCACGGCGGCAGGTGCGTGCATGGTGGCGGCAGCCATGGCGGTCGCCGTCACCGGTTCGGTGCTTCTCGGGCTGGCAGTCGCAGCGTCCGTCCTGGTGGCCGTAGCCATCGCCGCCATCATGATCTGACGCGCGGACCCGGCTCCCCGTTCACGCCTCGACCACCAGGAGCCAATCCCGGTCGCCGTCGACGTTCGTCCCCGGGGTGGCCACGTTTCCGTCCCGATCGATCTCCGCCGGCAGCGAAGGCGCGGCGGCATCGGCGGGATCGATCCAGCCGAGTGTCGCTCCCGGCGGAATCAGTGCACGCTCGAGCCGGATCGTGCGCTGCGTCGGCACATAGACGACGGCGAGCGAGCCGTCCGGGGTGCGTGCAGCGGTGACGTAGTCGTCGTCCAGGACGTCCACCATCTCGTCGTCCGTCGATCGGGTGCCTCGCCCGTCGAGCACGAACGGCTCGTCGACGTCCGGCACCAACTGCCACCAGGCCCACGAGGCCCACAGATCACGAATGGCCTCGAGCTGTGTGACGGCGGGTGTGTCGAGGCGCGATTCCCAGCCGTCTCGGAACTCCCAGTCGTCGGAGCCACGAAACTCCCCCGGTGATCCGGAGGTCAACGCCCACAGAGCCTGGCGCCGAAGGGTCTCGTCGGTTGTCGGCGCCGTGTCGGGCTGGTTGTTCTCGCCCTCGTAGTTTCCCTCCGAGAAGACGGCGGGACGCGGGTCCCTGGCGCCCGCCGGTCGCTGGTAACCGTCCAGCACTGCCTTGTACGTCGGCAGATATGTATAGACGAAGTTCCAGTCCGCCAACGGTTCCCAGAAGGGGTTGTCCGTCGAGAGCGATTTCTGGGGTCCCAGCTGTATCGAGAACGGCCTGTCCGAGCCGGCCGCCCTGATCCCTTCGAGTATGCCGCGCAACACGTGGTCGGAGTCGGAACCGGCAGCGGGATCGTCTGTCTCGGGAGAATAGTCGCCGCCGGTCATCCAGACGATGTTCGGAAACCGAGCGTATCGCTGGGCGAACATCCGGCCGTAGACGGCGGCCTGTTCGGCAGTCGCCGATGCGAACACGTCGGAAATGTTCCACCCGTCCATCGGGTAGAGGAACAGCGTGTTCCCGTGCCGGCAGGCGATCCGCAGGTACTCGTCGACACGCGCCCAGTACCGCTCGTTCCACGCCGTGATGTCACCGTCGACGAACGGTCGGATGCCGTCGAAGGTCGCTCCCTCCTCGCTCGGCCCGCCGTTGTCGGGGACGGCGACCGCAGAGATTATCGATGCGTTGAACCCGTGGGCCTCACGATTCGCGAAGTACGATTCGGCCTGCTCGGGCGACCAGTCCGCCAGGCCGGACCACGGCGAGTCTCCGCGAATCAGGATCGGATCGCCATGCTGATCTTCGAAGTAGCGGCCGTCACGACCGACAGCGGAGATGTAGCGATGGCCGGCGCTCTCGGTGACGTCGCACGCTGCGGCCGCCGGGACGGTCGCGGGCGGCGACGGCCGAACCTGCGGCCCGCCGCCATCCGAACAACTCGCCAGGCAGAGCACTACCAGGAGGGACAGGCCGGCGGTTCTCTTCACATTTCTCCCACCCGGTGTCGGCTACGCGCCCCGGAGAAGTCCACGCCCCTCCGGGACTTCAGCCGTTCCACTGCCTTCGTCCTCACCCGGTTGCCGCATGCGCTCGCCGACACACGCGCACAGTCGAGCCTATCTCGTGACGTCACTTCCCGGACCGCCCGTTCCGCCTCGAAGGTCCCAGGTTCCGGCTTACCGTGAGCGTGCGGCCGAATGCTCGCGCCCGGACCGTCGCCGGCCGCACAGCACGGGGAGGGAGCACGATGAACGATCTCCTCCGGCAGGTCGCCGAACTGCGTACGGATCTACAGGCCCTGGACCGGCGCGTGCGCTCCCTCGCCGAGGCGTTCGACCTGGTGGATCCGGTACCGGACGACGACGCCGCCGAGGCCAACCTGCGGGAGGTCATCGACGGCCTCAGCGACGCCCACCTGGATCTGAGCACCGCGGACAAGCATCTCGAGACCGTCGCGTCGCACGCGGCCCGGCTCGGCGCCTGACCGCGTCGGCCGTCGCCGGGGGCCTTGCCGCGGTAGGCTCGGCCTCGCCACTGTTCGACCAGGACGGCCGGATTCGGACCGGCGCCGCAGGAGGGCAGCTATATGAACGGTGCCGTCGGCAGCGATCGGCGGATCGCCCACCACGCCGCCTCTCGGGGTGCGCCGGACACCGGGCATCTGCCGCAGCGGCCCCGAGTGGTGGTCGTCGGCGCGGGCATCGCGGGGCTGACCGCCGCCACCGCCCTCGCCGAGCGCGGCGTGGAGGTCGAGGTGCTCGAACGCGAGGCTCACCTCGGCGGGCGGGTCGGCGGGTGGCACGAGCGGCTCGACGACGGCACCGGGATCGCGATGAACCGCGGGTTCCACGCCTTCTTCCGGCAGTACTACAACCTGCGCCGGCTGCTGCGCCGCACCGACCCGGATCTGCAACGGCTGACGGCGGTCGACGACTATCCGCTCATCGACGGCGAGGGCCGGCGCGACACCTTTCGCGGGATCCCGAACACCCCTCCGTGGAACGCGCTGGTGTTCGCGTTGCGAAGCCCCACGTTCCGGCTGCAGGACCTGGTGCGCATCGACGTGCGGGCGGCGGCCCCGCTGGCGACCGTGTCCGTGCCGGAGATCTACGACCGGCTCGACGACGTCGATGCACAGACGTTCCTGCAGCGCATCCGCTTTCCGGAGGCGGCCAACCATCTGGCGTTCGAGGTGTTCTCGCGCAGCTTCTTCGCTCCCCCGGCCGGCATGTCGGCCGCCGAGCTGGCCACGATGTTCCACATCTACTTCCTCGGCTCCGCCGAGGGACTGCTCTTCGACGTGGCCACCGGCAACTTCGACACCACCCTGTGGGAGCCGCTCGGCCGGTACCTCGCGGGACACGGCGCGCGCATCCGGACGTCCACCGCGGTGACCGGCGTCGAACTCGGCGGTACCCGGACCTTCCGCGTCCACGACGGCACCGGCGGCAGCATCGACGCCGACGGCCTCGTCCTCGCGCTCGATGTGGCCGGGCTGCGCGCCCTCGTCGACGCCTCGCCGGATCTCGGCGATCCCGGATGGCGTTCCCGGGTGGACCGATTGCGTTCCGCGCCCCCGTTCCTGGTGCAGCGCCTGTGGCTGGACCGTCCCGTCGCCGCGGACCGCCCGGCATTTCTCGGCACCGGCGGCCTGCGCCCGCTCGACAATGTCAGCGTGCTCGACCGTTACGAGGAGGAGGCCCGGGCCTGGACTCGCCGCACCGGCGGCTCGGTCGTGGAACTGCACGCGTACGCCGCGACGGGAGACGCTGTCGGCGGGGCACATTCGCCCGACGACGTGCGCGCCCAGGTACTCGCGCGCCTGCACGCGATCTATCCCGAGACCGCCGCGGCCCGCGTCGTCGAGGAACGCACGCTCTGGCGTCAGGACTGCCCGTTGTTCGGGGTGGGCGATTTCGCGCGACGGCCCACCGTTCGCACCCCGCACGAGCGGTTGATGCTCGCCGGCGACGGCATCCGGATCGATCTGCCGGTGGCCCTCATGGAACGCGCGGCCACCACCGGGTGGCACGCCGCGAATTCCCTTCTCGCGCAATGGGGTGTGGCCGGACACGACCTGTACACGGTGCCCACGCAGGGCCGTTCACCCGTCCTGCGCCGGCTCGCCGCCCTGGAAAGGCACCCCGCATGAGCGTGCTCGATCCGCTGTACCGGCGCTGGCCCGACACCTGGCCCGTCCGGCCCATCGACCCGGACCGCTGGGCCGCGCAGCAACCCACCTACCGCGGTGCACGGCCCGAGCTGATCTCCGCCGTCCTCGACCGCGCCCAGCGCCGGCCGTCCGGCAACTGGTACGTCGTGGCGGCCAGCCGTGAGATCGGCGCGGACCGGCCCTTCGGCATCACGATCGCCGGCATCGAACTCGTCGCCTGGCGCGACGGCGACCGGGTGCTCGTCGGCCCCGGCGCCTGCCCCCACCTCGGCGCCCCGATGGCGCTGGCCGCGGTGGACTGCGGCGCGCTGGTCTGCCGCTGGCACGGGCTGCGCCTCGACGCCGACGGCGCCTACGGCTGGAAGCCCTTCCCCAGCCACGACGACGGGGTGCTCGTGTGGGTCCGTCTCGATCACGTCGGCGGCGAGGAGCCGACGGAACTGCCGATCGTCCCGACGCGCCCGACGGCCGGGTCCCGCCTCGCCGCGGTGGCCACCCTCGTCGGTGTGTGCGAACCCGCCGACATCGTCGCCAACCGCCTCGACCCGTGGCACGGCGCCTGGTTCCACCCGTATTCGTTCGCCCGCCTGGAGGTGGTCGAGGCTCCCTCCACCCGCGGCACTGCGGACGGCGAGGACCGGTTCCTCGTCGACGTCACCTTCCGGGTCGCCGGCCGGATCGGTGTGCCGGTGCGCGCCGAATTCACCAGCCCGGAACCGCGCACCGTCGTCATGCGGATCGTGTCGGGCGAGGGCGTGGGCAGCGTGGTCGAGACCCACGCGACGCCCCTCGGTGCCGGACCGGACGGGCGGCCCCGGACCGCGATCGTCGAGGCCGTCGTCGCCGATTCCCCTCGCCCCGGGTTCGGCATCGCCACCCGGCGCGCCGCCGCCGCCCTCCGCCCCCTCATGCGGCACACGGCCACCCGGCTGTGGCGCGACGACCTGGACTACGCCGAACGGCGCTATCAGCTCCGCACCGCGGCACAATCGGGCCGCGTCCCCGGCCGGTAGCCGCTGCGCGGCGGGCATCCCGCACGGATTCGGGACCGAGGACCCTGGCCCGCGGTGTGGCACGCGCGCACAGTCGAGGCATGCTCGACACCGTCCTCGACATCTTCCGGGTGCGCCAGTACTTCGACCTCCTCTCCCGCGGTCGTGACGTGGTCGAAGGCGTGCGCAGCGACGCCGGTTTTCTCGTCGACGTCGCGCGGGCGGCCCTGCAGCGGCCCTCGGGCACGCCGGACCGGGAACTGCACCCCTTTCCCCGGTTCGAGCCCTTCCGGGTCGGGCTGCAGGAGGGGGATCGGATCGCGATGGCCGCGACAGGGGGCAGCGGAGCGCTCGCGTCTCTGGTCGGTGTGGCCCGGGCGATGGAGGAGGGTGGGATCCGGCCGGCGGTGATCTCCCTGTGCTCCGGTTCCGCGCTGTTCGGCTTCCCGATCGCGGCGGGAGTCCCCGCCGAGGAGGACGCAGAGTTCACCCTCGCGCTGGATCCCGAGGACTATCTCGACGTCGACTGGCGTCGGCTGCTCGCCGTCGCACCGACGGTGGGCCGCGGATTCGCCGGCATCCTGCGCGGCGATGCGATCGAGGCCACGTACCGGCGCCTGCTCGGCGACATGACGCTCGCCGCGATGCCCGTACCCGCCTACGCGCCGATCTGGAACATCGAACAGAACCGGCTCGAATACCTCGGGCCACGAACGTATCCCGACCTGCCCGTGGCCCGGGCCGTGCACATGGCGGTCGCGCTGCCGCTGTTCGTCGCGCCCGTCGAGCTCGGCGGATTCCACTGGTGTGACGGCGGGATCGTCGACATCTTCCCCGTCCACCCGCTGCTCGACCTCGAGCAGCCGTGCGAGGTCACCCTCGCCGTCAACGGCTTCTACCCACCCGGCTTCGAAGGCGAGGACGCCACCGGCTGGGCCGAGCGGCGCGCGAGCATCCTCTACATCGCCGGTCAGGTGCGCACGTCCCAGCAGGTCGAGCTGGCGCGGGAGAACCTGGCGCGGCTGCGCTCGGCCTCCCACGTCACGATGATCGAGCCGGTTCCGTACGAGAAAGTGCGAGGCGTCGGCTTCTACCGGCAGTTCCTCGGCACCCGGGACTGGCCGGAGTTCATGCAGGCCGGACGTGCCGATGCCCGGCGCGTCCTGGCGGCGTGACGAGTCGCTCGCCGGCAGCGGAACTTGTCGGTCCCCTCGGGCACTGTGTACAGCGTGCCCGCACGGGTACCACTCGACAGAACGGCTCGGGAGATTCCACGGGAGGTTCGACATGGCGAACGTAACGATGTTCCGTCGGGTGATCGCACCGGCTGCGGTGGCGTTCCCCTCCTCCGCGCTGGCGGACGCACTGATCGCCGCGGCGGCCGCGGTGCCGCTGCACGGATCGGTGGCCGGCGCGGTGGAAGGCAGCGTGGACGACGCGGTGCGGGTGCTGACCGCCGACGAGGGCGGGTTGTTCCCGTCGCAGGCAGCGGCCATCGTCTACGAGTCCTTCGTGGCGGCGATACGGGGGCTCGACACGATCGAGACCGCGGTCGCCCTCGGCACCGTCTTCACCGCCTACCTGGACCGGCTCACCGCCGCGAATCCCGCCCCGACGGACGCCGCGGCGGCCTGACCACGCGGATCGGACCGGCCGCGACGTGCGGGTCCGCGTTTCCGGGCCCCGCCGTACCCGCCGGTCGTCGGTAGACTGGAAGACGACCCTGCCGTGCACGGCACCCAGGTATGACGAGAAGCAGGCTCGGTAGATCGTGAGTGAAGGACGGATTCGGCACGCGGTTGCGCCCGACCGGGTCGGGGCCCGGACCCACATATCCCCGTTGCGTCGGCTGAAGCAGCGGTGGCTCCGCTGGCGCCGGCGCATCGAGACGCGCCCGTCGCTGAATCTGACGTACCGCATCACCGTCGGTACCTTCGGAGCGCTCGTGTTGCTGGCCGGCGTCGTCGCCATCCCCTACCCCGGACCGGGCTGGCTGATCGTCTTCGCCGGCCTCGGGATCCTGGCCTCGGAGTTCGCCTGGGCTCACCGTCTGCTGCACTTCGCGCGGGGCCGCTACGACCGGTTCATGCACTGGTTCGGGCAGCAGTCGCTGGTGGTGCGGGGCGCGGGAGCGCTCACGACCGGCGCGATCGTGGTCATGACGCTGTGGCTGCTGGGCACGCTCAGCCTGGCCGGCGGCTGGATCGGGGTCGACTACTCGTGGCTCGACAGCCCGCTCTAGCCGACTGCCGGACCGTCAGAGCATCCGGACCGTGTCGCCCGGATGCAGGCGTTCGACCCGGCCTCGGCATTCGATCTCGATCGGCCGCTGGATGCCCGCACCTGCACTGACCTCGACCTGCCGACCGGAGATCCGCACCTGCAGGTGGTGCCCCCGATAGAAGATCGGGAATTCGAGCGCGCCGAGTTCCTCCGGCCACTCCGGGCCGAAGACCAGGCGGTCCCCCCGCGCCTCGAGCCCGGAGAAGCAACGCTGCAGCAGGTCGACGCTGCCGGCCATGGCCGCGAGATGAATCCCCTCCGAGGTGGTGCCACCCTGGATGTCGGCGATGTCGGACGCCAGCACCCGGTCGAAGAACTCCATGGCCTGGCCGCGATGCGCCCGGGCCAGAACCCACGAGTGGACCACCGCGCTCAGCGTCGACCCGTGTGACGTCCGCGCCATGTAGTAGTCGATCGTCCGCGGGATGGTTTCGCCCGTCAGCTGGTAGCCGAGCCGCTCGAACAGCTCCCGCAGTTCGTCCGCCGACAGCAGGTAGAACAGCATGAGCACGTCGGCCTGCTTCGACGCGCGGTAGCGGTTGACGTCGTCGCCCTCAGCCTCGAGGAGCCGGTCGAGACGCTGGATGTCGCCGTGCCGGCGCCGGTATCCCTCCCAGTCGAGTTCGGCCAGGTCCCCGTAGCCCTCGAACTGGCTGATGACCTGATCGTGGAAGGGCACGAACATGCGGCGGCTGACGTCCTCCCAACGCGCCGTCTCGCGAGCGGTCAGGCCGAGGGTGTCGACCAGTTCGGTGCGGATCCGCAGCGGGATGATCTCCAGCGCCTCGAGCGCGCGCAGGATCACCCACACCGCCATGACGTTGGTGTAGGCGTTGTTGTCGATCCCGTCGAAGGGCGCGTCGGGATAGCCGGAGTGGAACTCGTCGGGGCCGATGACGCCGCGGATGACGTACCGATCACGGGCGCGGTCGTACGTGGCGAGATCGGCGAAGAACCGGGCGATCTCCACCAACATCTCGGCCCCGTACTCCGCGAGGAACCCCAGATCC
>NZ_PCZU01000268.1:44130-51377 GCF_002887785.1 Rhodococcus sp. ENV425 | reverse complement strand
GGTCACCTGGTAGTACTGCCACACGTTGTGCGCGACCGCGACCCCGATGTGGTGCTGGCGCCAGCTCGCGTCGGGATTCCACCGTCCCGACTTCGGATTGAGGTGCACCTGCTGGCTCTCCTCGCGGCCGTCGCTGCCGGACTGCCACGGGAACATCGCGCCGCTGTGACCCGCCTCCCGCGCCGCGCGGCGGGCCTCGTCCAGGCGGCGGTGGCGGTAGCGCAGGAGCGAACGGGTCAACCCCGGCAACCTCAGGTTCAGCACCGGCAGCACGAACAGCTCGTCCCAGAAGATGTGTCCTCGATACGCCTCGCCGTGCAGGCCGCGCGCCGGTACGCCGACGTCGAGATCCGCGGTGTTCGGCGACAGCGTCTGCAGCATCTGCAGCAGGTGCAGCCGCACTATCCGCAGGCCTTCGCCGTCGCCCCCGAGGAAGATGTCCACGCGGTCCCACAGGTGCACCCAGGCGAGTACGTGCCCCTCGAGCGTTTCCTCGAAGCGCCCCGTGCGGGCCAGCCAGCGCGTGGCCTCCTCCGACGGCTCGGACACCGCCTGGTCACGCCCGGTGAACAGGGTGGCCATCTTCTCCAGGGTCACGGGCTCCCCGGCCGCGACATCGAGCGCGACGATGTGCCCGACCCGCCCTCCCGAGTCGAGGAGGGTGTACTCGGCGGGGATCCGTTCGTCCTCGCGCCAGAGCGTGCTGCGAGCCGCCACGGCGACGGGGATGCGGGACTGGTTGGTCTGCACCGTCAGGCACACCGAGTCCTCGGACAACCGGGCGGTGTGCAGCAATCGGAGATGATCGCCGGCCAGGTGCCGGTAGCGCTCGACGAGAGTGTTGCGGACCGCGCCGTCGACCTCCGACCGGATCTCGAGCCGCCCCGACCAGTCCTCCGGGACGATCGTCGTCTCGAGGCCGCACACGTGCGGCTGGTGCATCGCGACGAACCGGCGCTGCACGACCGTCGTCGTGCGGCCCGCACCGTCGCGGAATCGGAACCGCCGGGTGAGCACGGCCCGGCGCAGATCGAGATACTGGCAGTACTCCCGCACTTCGACGCAGTCGATGTCGAACCACTCGCCGCCGTCGATGCGGAAGGTGACCGGCAGCCAGTTCGGCAGGTTCACCATGCTCTCGTTGTCGATGGTGCGGCCCGCCACCTCGTCCGTCAGGCGGTTGAAGATCCCGGCGGCGTACGTGCCGGGGTAGTGCACGGCACCGGCGCGGGATTCGGGGGCGCAGCCACGAGTGGCGAAGTACCCGTTGCCGACCGTGCACACGGCCTCGCGCAGTTTCTCGGCCGGCGGATCGTAACCCTCGAAGTACAGGGTCCAGGCGTCGTGACGCGGGCCGACCTCCTGGTCCTCGCCCCACAGCTCGGCGAGCCGCTGCAGCAGCCGCCGGACCTGTTCGGGGCCGTCCACCGAGAACTGTGCCGCCGAGCGACGGTCGCCGTCCTCGGTGTGGCGCACCACGATTCCGAGTCCGGTGCCGGCCAGCGCGTCGAACGCGTCCTCGTCGGTGATGTCGTCACCGATGTAGACCGGGATCGGGTTGTCCTCGTCGCGCACGTGCTCGAGCACCCATTCGAGAGCCCGGCCCTTGTCCCAGTCGACGTCGGGGCGGATCTCGACGACTTTGCGACCGGTCGTGACCCGGAGGTGGTCCTCGGCGGCGGCGACCTCGTGCACCGCGGCGACGAGTCCCTCCTCGCGGTCCGGAGCGACGTTGCGGTAGTGCACGGCGACGGTGAACCGCTTGTGTTCGATCACCGCGCCCGGCACGTCGGCGAGCCGTTCCTGCAGAGCGGCGGCGGCCCGCTCGAGGTAGGGCACGGCGGCCAGGGCCGCGTCATTCTGCTGGTGCTGCCCGTCGGGGCCGATCAGTTCGAAGCCGTGACTTCCCGCATACCACAGGCCCGGAAGACCGACCCGGGTCTGCACGTCGGCGAGGTCGCGTCCCGAAATGACGGCGACGGTGCATTCGCTCGCCAGGGAAGACA
This sequence comes from Rhodococcus sp. ENV425, assembly GCF_002887785.1. Classification (NCBI taxonomy): domain Bacteria; kingdom Bacillati; phylum Actinomycetota; class Actinomycetes; order Mycobacteriales; family Nocardiaceae; genus Rhodococcus; species Rhodococcus sp. ENV425. The sequence goes on along the minus strand of NZ_PCZU01000268.1, from coordinate 49,371 downwards.
GCACCGCCGCCGCACCGTCGACCAGCGTGGCGGCCGCGGGATCGTTCACAATCTCGGACAGCGTGCCGTCGAAGTCGAGGAAGACGGCGGGCCGGCGTGTGCCGAGCAAGGCGGTCAGCTGCTGGAGCGACGCCAACGCGTCCGGGATCTCCGACATGCGCCGGTCGCCGGTGCGCACCGCCAGCTCGGCGAGGTCGTCGACCACCACGTCGGCGCCGCGGCGCCGCAGTTCGTCGCGATGATGGACCCGGTCCACGCCGACGACGAGACCGAACCCGCCGTGCCGGCCCGCGGCGACGCCCGCCTCCGCGTCCTCGACGACGACGGACCGGGCGGGGTGGACCCCGAGCCGGTGGGCGGCCTCGAGCATGGCCGCCGGATCGGGTTTGCCGGGCAACCCGAGTTCGTCGGAGACCACGCCGTCGACCCGGACGCCGAACAGGTCGGCGAGCCCGGCGGCCTCGAGCACGAGCGTGCAGTTGCGGCTCGAGGTGACGACCGCGGTGCCCAGCCCGAGGCTCTGGACCCGGCGCACGAGATCGACGCTGGACTCGAACACCGGGACACCGTCGCGGTGGATGCGCTCGCGGAACATCTCGTCCTTGCGGGCACCGAGCCCGCACACGGTCTCGACGTCCGGGCCGTCGTCGGGGTCCCCCCACGGCAGCGTGATTCCGCGCGAGGCAAGGAAATCGGCGACGCCGTCGACGCGCGGTTTGCCGTCGACGAACTTGCGGTAGTCCTCGTCGGTGAACTCGCGATGCTCCTCGCCGTCGCGTTCGGGACGACGCGAGAGATAGCGGTCGAAGAGTTCCTTCCACGCCCCGGCGTGGACCGCCGCGGTGTCGGTGACCACCCCGTCGAGGTCGAAGATCACCGCGTCGTGACGGCGGGGGTCGATCACCGGTCCACTCATCGTCATCTCCCGGTCGATTCGTGCATGTGGGCCTGCTCCCTGTACTCGCTCGACAGGCCCACTATCCCACGGCGACCGGCATCGCTCCGGGCCGTTCACTCAGGCTCTTTCGGGTGGAAGGGCCGCGGCACGCAGCGATCGCCTCCCTCGGCAACGACGACCCCGGCCTCCTGAACGAGGTGCGAGCGCTGCCCTACCGAGGCTGCACGCCAATGGCATCCACGTCGACCGCACCGACGACTACACCCACGAACCGCAACCGCATCGCGCCATCGATAACCACCCCCGTCGCGTGCAGTCTCCGGACGTCGACCTTCGCGACGACGGTGTGGTCGATCATGCAGCGCCGAGGCCGACCAGGGCGATCGTCAAGGGCAGGAGAACGATGATCAGGATCGCACCCACGATGTCGAAGATCACCCCGCTTCGAATCATCGTGGTGATCGGAACGGCCCCGGAGCCGTAGACCACGGCGTTCTGCGGCGTCGAGACCGGAAGCATGAAGCCGAACGACGCAGCGAACGTGGCCGCGAGCGCCGGCACGAAGGGGTTGACACCGGCCGCCACCGCCACCGGAATCACGATCGGCACCACGACCGCCGCCGACGCCGTGTTGCTCGTCGTCTCCGATACGGCGATGGCCAGCACGACGGCGAAGACCGTGATGGCGACGACGCTCGTCAGGCCCAGCGAGTCCGCGACGGATGTGCCGATCGTCTCGGCGAGGCCGGTGTCGGCGAGCAGGGAGCCGAAGATGATGCCGGTGCCGAACAGCACGATCGTGCCCCAGTCGATCTCCGCTGCGTCTCGCCAGCGCAGCGTGAACTCGCGATTCTCCCAATCGGTCGGCAGAAGGTAGAGCAACGCCGCCCCGAAGACCGCGACCATGCCCTCGTCGAGCCGGTCGCTGATCGTGCTGTAGAGGTCCGAGTCGTTGCCGGCGATCACCGCGACGACACCGGGCAGGATCCACAGCGTCACCGTGACTCCGAAGGCGATGAGCGTGTTCTTCTCGGCACGAGACAGCGGACCCATTTCCGCGCGCTGCTGCGCCAGGTAGTCGGCGACGCCCTCGATACGTCGGATCTCGGGCTTGTTCAGGCGCAGCAGGATGACGGCGAGCGCGATGAACATCGACAGACAGATCGGGATGGCGATCACCATCCACTGCCCGAAGCTGATCCGCTCTCCCGTGGCCTCCTCGATGAGCCCGCGTCCGATGAGGTTGGGTGGGCTCCCGACCGGCGTCAGCAGGCCGCCCACGCTTGCTCCGTACGCGAGCATCAGCATGATCGCGGCGCCCACCCGGACGCGAAGCGGGTCGAAGTCGGGTGCGACGACGCCGCGGTTCTGCATGAGCTTCGCGATGACGCCGAGGATGCCCAGCGCCGTGGGCAGCAGCATCGCGACGGTCGCGGTGTTGGATACGAAGGCCGAGAGCCCGCACGTGATCGCGCCGAAGGCGATGATCACCCCGGTGGTGGACTGGCCCACACGCGGCAGGGTCAGGATGCGGAACGCGAACCGACGCGCCACGCCGTGTTTGAGCATCGCCTGAGCGAGGATGAACGCTCCGATGAAAGTGAAGATCGTCGACGACCCGAACGCTGCGAGGACTTCGTCGGCCGGTGCCACCCCCAGAAAGACCACGACCGCCACACCGAGCAGTCCGGTGATCGGGATCGGCATCGCCTCGCTCACCCACAGCAGGATGACGCCGAGCAGCACACCGGCCAACGTCTGCTGTTGCGGCGGTATGTCGATCGGCAGGGCGAGGAAGACGATCGCGATCAGCGGCGCGAGAAACAGCCCAATCGTGCGGCGGCCCTTCTCGAACCGCTCTTCGGCGGGTGAGAGCCGCTGTTCGCCGAGGCTGCGATAGGTGGCGTGCCCGAGCAACGCCTTGTCGACGTCGGTTCGGTCGCCCTGGTTCTCAGCTGTCATGGCCCCTTCCCCACGACGTGGATCGGTACGGACGGAGTACCCATCTCCGAGCGCGCTAGTCGTAGCGCGGCATGTTTTTTCGGATACCGGCACCTCCTCGGGTGGTGGCCGGAGCGCAGTCGGATCACTGTGACCGTGACCTGGAGCGCGGCGTCACGCCGGGTGGAACCTCCCATGCGGCAGGGGTGCGCGCAGCATAGCGGCGTGCTTCGTCCATCAGGGTGCGTGCGGGCGGCGTGAGGTGCGTCCGCCGGGAGACGGCCGCGACGTGGAGATACGACTCGGGGATGATGCGGTGCACGCGCGCACCTGCTTGACGTGCCGACGGGGCCCAGGAGGACGGCATCACGGCTTGACCGAACCCACTGAGGACCATGGGCATGATCGACGTGCGGTGCGCGACCTCGGCGACGATGGTGGCTTCGACGCCACTGGCGAGGACCTCGTCGACCAGGGTCCGCATCAACGATCCACGCTGCGAGACGATCAACCGGAATCCGGACAGTTCGGATCTGCGGATCTCGGGGCGGTCCGGGGTCTCCGCGTTCGGACCGGAGATCAGGATCAGCGGCTGGCTTTCGAGCGCGACGACGTCGAGTTCAGCAGCACGAACTTCCTCGGGGGATCCGAGAATGCCCACCTCACAGATACCGGTGCGGACCGCGTGCAGAACCTCGTCGGGCGTGAAGGCCGCCTCGGCGTTGATGATCACCGACGGATAGGTGTGGCTGAAGCTGGTCAGGATCGTGGTGAGCGGCTCGATCCCGGGCGACGGCATCGTGATCAGATCGACGCGGCCGCTGCGCAGCCCTTTCAACGCCTCGACGGAGGCTTTGGCGTCTTCGAGGTCTCGCAGGACCACGCGGGCCGGACCGATGAGCGTGCGGCCGGCGTCGCTGAGCACCAGCCGACGGCCGACTCGGTGGAACAGGGGAACGCCGAGTTCGCGCTCGAGTGCAGCGATGGACTGGGACAGGGACGGCTGGGCGATCAACAGGGTTTCCGCGGCACGGTTGATGCCACCCTCGTCGACCACCGCCAGGAAGTACCTCAGCTGCCGTGCGTCCATCCGAACCTCGTCTCCGATACCGACCCGGGTCGCCCCGTGGTGCGCATCCACTCACCGCACTCGTCCTACCTGCGAAGATACCCGCCAATTAGGCAAAACCTATAAGGCGGATCGAGTCTTCGTCATGGACGCCCCATTGCCGTGACGGGTTAATGGAGACATCACGCACTGTGATCAGCACAACACGATGGAGGCACCGGCATGGCACCGCAGACGTTCAAGATCGCATCGATCCCCGCCGATGGCGTCGGCAAGGAGGTCGTCGCAGCAGGACGGCGCGTGCTCGACGTCCTCGCCGAACAATCCGGCGGGCGATTCGCCTTCGAGTGGGAAGAATTCCCTTGGGGCTGCGAGTACTTCGCACAGACCGGAAAGATGATGGCCGACGACGGCCTGGAAACCCTGAAGGCATTCGACGCCATCTACTTCGGCGCGGTCGGATGGGAGAACGTCCCCGACCACATCAGCCTGTGGGGCCTGCGCCTGAACATCACCCAGAACTTCGATCAATGGGCCAACGTCCGGCCCGTCAAGTTCCTGCCCGGCGTGCAGTCCCCGTTGCGCAAGGCCGACGACACCGAACTCGACTGGGTCGTCGTCCGCGAGAACAGCGAGGGTGAGTACGCCGGCCTCGGCGGGCGCAACCTCAGCGGCCGCGGACCGGGCAACGAGGTCGCACTGCAGACCGCTCTGTTCACCGAGAAGGGTTGCGAGCGAATCATGCGATTCGCCTTCGATCTGGCCCGCACCCGCACGGTGAAGAAGGTATCGAGCGTGACCAAGTCCAATGCTCAGCAGTACGGCATGGTTCTGTGGGACGAGGTCTTCGACCGCGTTGCCGCCGACTACCCGGACGTGGCCACCGAGAGCGTCCTCGTCGACGCCATGAGCGCGAAGTTCATCCTGCACCCCGAGGACCTGTCCGTGGTCGTCGCGTCGAACCTCAACGCCGACATCCTCTCCGACCTCGGCTCCGCGCTCGCCGGCAGCCTCGGCGTGGCCTCGAGCGCGAACCTGAATCCCGAACGTCGCTTCCCGAGCATGTTCGAACCCGTTCACGGCTCCGCCCCCGACATCGCCGGCCAGGGCATCAGCAACCCGATCGGCGCGATCGCCAGCGCCGCCCTCATGCTCGACCATTTCGGACTGCACGACGAGGCCCGCCGCATCGAGGCCGCCATCGAAACAGCCACCGGCAGTGGCGCCCTCACCCGCGACATCGGTGGAACCGCGGACACCGGCACGGTCACCGAGGCCATCGTCACCGCCCTGCAGAGCGCGCTCGCCCCCGCCTGACAGCGCTTCTCCCGCA
>NZ_PCZU01000268.1:31843-44097 GCF_002887785.1 Rhodococcus sp. ENV425 | reverse complement strand
GGGGCCCCGGATCCGGCCGTGCCCACCCGACCTTCCGCCCGAAACTCTCACCCGAGGTGCATGTCATGCAAACACCCAGTAGCGCAGCGAGTTCCCCACCGGCGACTGTGAAGAAGCCTTGGTACAGACAACTGTACTTCTGGGTCCTGATCGCCATCGTGCTCGGCATTCTCGTCGGATGGCTCTGGCCTGACACCGGCGAGGCCATGGAACCGATCGGCACCACCTTCATCACCGCGATGAAGATGCTGATCTGCCCGATCGTGTTCCTCACCATCGTCGGCGGCATCGCGAGCGTCGCGGACCTGAAGAAGGTGGGGGTGACCGGAATCAAGGCACTGACCTACTTCCAGGTCGGCACCATCATCGCCATGATCACCGGCCTGGTGGCCATCAACATCTTCCGCCTCGGCGACGGTGTGAACGCCGACGCGGCCTCTCTCGAAACCACCGACTCCGCCGAGACGCTGATCAAGAGCGGCGAAGAGAAACAGTGGTGGGAGTTCATCACCCACCTGGTCCCGGACAGCGTCCTCGGTCCGTTCGTCGAGGGCGACATCCTCCAGGTCATCTTCCTCGCCGTCATCTTCGGCGTCGCGATCAACGCGGTCGGACAGGTCGCGGCACCGATCCGGGACGCCGTCGAACGCCTCACCGCGGTGATCTTCAAGGTGCTCGGTTTCATCATGAAGCTCGCTCCGCTCGGCGCATTCGGCGCGATGGCCTTCGCCATCGGAAAGTACGGCGTTTCCACCCTCACCAGCCTGGGCAGCCTGATCCTGCTGTTCTACGTCACCTCCGCGTTCTTCGTGATCGTGGTCCTCGGATCGGTCATGGCGTACCTGCGGCTCAACATCTTCCGCATGCTCGGATTCTTCAAGGAAGAACTCCTGCTCATCCTGGGCACCTCCACAGCCGAGCCCGCCCTGCCCGGCCTGATGCGGAAGATGGAGTATGCCGGCGTCAAGAAGACCACCGTCGGACTGGTCGTTCCCACCGGCTACAGCTTCAACCTCGACGGCGCCGCCATCTACCTCTCCCTCGCCGCCCTGTACATCGCGCAGGCCACCAACACCGACCTGTCGATCCCCCAGCAACTCGGACTGCTCGGTGTCATGCTGCTCACCTCGAAGGGCGCAGCGGGCGTAGCCGGAGGCGGATTCATCGCCCTGACCGCAACCTTGAGCACCCTCGGCACCATTCCCGCCGCCGGCATCATGCTGATCTTCGGCATCGACAAATTCATGTCCGAGTGCCGCGCCCTGGTCAACTTCATCGGCAACGCCGTCGCCACCCTGTTCGTCGCCAAGTGGAACCACGAACTCGATGTCGACCGGGCCCGCCGCGTCTTCGCCGGCGAGGTACTCCCCCCACCAGCCGGGGAGACCGAGAACGACTTCGACATGGAGATCCTCGAACAGGAACCCCGGGACAGGCACCGTCACGACCCACATCGCGACAACACCGCCCCCGCCCTCTTCGCCGAGGCCGACGCAGTCCGCATCGACCACGAACGCCTCGACGACGCGCACACCGCCCGGCACTGAACGACGCATACACCACACACCCGGAAAGGCTGACGATGAGGGTTCTGGTCGCCCCCGACAAGTTCAAGGGGTCACTTTCCGCGGCGGAGGTCGCCGAGCATCTGGCGACCGGACTTTCCGCGGCGGGCATCGACAGTCGGCGGCTTCCCCTCGCCGACGGCGGTGACGGAAGCGTCGACGCAGCGGTGGCCGGCGGGTTCACTCCCCATCCGGTGACCGTGGCCGGAGCAACCGGAACGCCGCACTATGGCCGAATCGGCGTCCACGACGGCACCGCTGTGGTCGAAGTCGCCGACACCTGCGGGCTCGCCACCCTCCCGAGCGGCCGAAGGGCCCCCCTCGACGCGTCGAGCCTCGGAATGGGGCAGGCGATCGGCCACGCCCTGCGCCACCACCCCGTCCGGTTGGTCCTCGCCCTGGGCGGCAGCGCCAGCACCGACGGTGGCATGGGAATGCTCGCGGCGCTGGGCTTCGTCTTCTACGACAGCAACGGCCGGCAGCTACGGGCCTGCGGGCGAACCCTGCGCCAGGTCCACACGGTCGACGCCTCCCGGGCGGTGAACCTGACCGGCATCGAGATCGTGGTCGCCGGTGATGTCACCAACCCGCTGACCGGCCCGACCGGCGCGGCGGCGGTGTACGGGCCCCAGAAGGGCGCCGACCCCGCCACCGTGCGCTACCTCGACGACGGCCTGGAGAACCTGGTCGACGCGTTCACCCGGAGCGGCTGTCCCCAGGCCAGGGCGGTGGCCGACTCCACAGGGGCCGGCAGTGCCGGCGGCATCGGGTTCGCCGCCATGCTGCTCGGCGCCCGGATGGTGTCCGGCGCCGAGTTCTTCCTCGAACTGCTCGACTTCGACGGCTACCTTCCCGGCGCCGACCTGGTGATCACCGGCGAGGGCAGCATCGACGAGCAGACCGAACACGGCAAACTGCTGACCGTCCTGGCTCGCCGCGCCCACCCGGTCCCGGTGATCGCCGTTGCCGGCCGCAACAGCCTGCCCCGGTCACGCTGGCAGCAAGCGGGTTTCAGCCGAATCTGTGCACTCGGCGACTACACCGACCGGGATACCTCGACGGACCCCGCCCTGACGGGCCGGCTCCTCACTCGCATCGCGCGAGAGATCGCGCACACCTACGACACGCGGCTTCCCTCCGCCGCCGGCCCTCTCGTACCCCCCGCCGGCAATGCCCGCTACCGGCACACTGCCGAGAGCGCGCGCTGAGCTCCCGCCCACCCCGACGGCGCCCCGACAAGGGCCGGCCCGGCGCCGAACCACTTCACCGCACCCGAATCGAAGGATCCCGATGACCGTCACCGACCACGTCCGCCCCGTCATCGCTGCGGCGTCCCCTCTCGATCTCGGCGCCCTGCTGTCGCCGCGGCGGGCGAAGATCGTCTGCACCCTCGGGCCCGCGGTCGCCACGGACGACGGGCTGCTCGAGTTGGTGGAGTCGGGGATGGACATCGCCCGGCTGAACTTCAGCCATGGCGACCACAGCGATCACCAGGCCAACTACGACCGGGTCCGGGCGGCCGCGGAGGCCACCGGCCGATCGGTCGGGATCCTCGCGGACCTGCAGGGGCCGAAGATCCGTCTCGGCCGCTTCGCCGACGGCGCCACCGTGTGGGCGAGCGGGGAGACGGTACGGATCACCGTCGACGACTGTCCCGGCGACCACGACCGGGTCTCCACCACCTACAGTCGCCTCGCCGACGACGCCCGCCCCGGCGACCACCTGCTCGTCGACGACGGCAAACTCCACCTCGTTGTCACCGCCGTCGAGGGCCCCGACGTGGTCTGCACCGTCCTCGAGGGCGGACCGGTGTCGAACAACAAGGGCCTGTCGCTGCCCGGGATGAACATCTCCGCTCCCGCGCTGTCCGACAAGGACGTCGACGACCTCGAATTCGCCCTCCGGCTCGGCGTGGACCTGGTCGCACTCTCCTTCGTGCGCGCCGCCGCCGACATCGACCGCGTCCACGAGGTGATGAACCGAGTCGGCCGCCACGTCCCGGTGATCGCGAAGATCGAAAAGCCGGAAGCCGTCGACAACCTGGAGACAATCGTGCTCGCGTTCGACGCGATCATGGTCGCCCGCGGCGACCTCGGAGTCGAAGTGCCCCTCGAACAGGTCCCGCTGCTGCAGAAGAAGGCCGTGCAACTCGCCCGCGAGAACGCGCGGCCGGTGATCGTGGCCACCCAAATGCTCGATTCGATGATCGAGAACTCCCGCCCCACCCGGGCCGAGGCCTCCGACGTCGCCAACGCCGTCCTCGACGGCGCCGACGCTGTCATGCTCTCCGGCGAAACCTCCGTCGGCAAGTACCCGATCGAGACGGTCCGCACCATGGCCCGCATCCTCGCCGCCGTCGAACGCGAAACCACCACCGTTCCTGCCCTCACGCACACACCCCGCACCAAGGGCGGGGTCCTGTCCTTCGCCGCCCGCGACATCGGGGAGCGATTGCACGCGAAAGCCCTCGTCGCGTTCACCCAATCCGGGGACACCGTCCGCCGCCTCGCCCGCCTGCACACCCCGCTGCCACTACTGGCCTTCACCCCGCTGCCCGAAGTGCGCAACCAACTCGCCCTGACGTGGGGCACCGAGACCTTCCTCGTCGACCCCGTCCGCACCACCGACGACATGATCCGCCAAGTCGACACCGCCCTCCTCCGACTCGACCGCTACCGGCACGGCGACCTCGTCGTCATCGTCGCCGGATCACCCCCGAACACCATCGGCTCGACCGACCTCATCCACGTCCACCGCATCGGCACCAACGACCACACCTCCCACTGACCATCGGGTCGGGGGGCAAGTGCACCAGTCCGGCCACGAGCACCGCGTAGCGCGTTCGACGGCTGGGGCCGCGGCCCGTGCGCGACCCCAGCGCGTCGACCAGGGTTCCTCAGCGGCTGACGGCCTTCTGGTAGCGACGGATCGCGAAGGGCACGAACACGATCAGCATCGCGGCCGTCCACAGCAGCGACGCCAGGATCGGGTTCTGCAGCGGCCACGCGTCCGACACGGGCATCGCCGGATTGGTGTTGCCGAACAACTCCCGCACAGCCTGCGTCAGGGCCGACACCGGGTTCCATTCCGCGATCGTCTGCAGCACCGGGGGCAGCGAGGAGATGTCGACGAACGTGTTGGCCACGAACGACAACGGGAAGATCACCATGAAGCTCGCATTGTTGAACACCTCCGGCGTGCGGATCCACATCCCCACCACCGCCATCACCCAGGACAGCGCGTAGGCGAACAACAACAGCAGCGCGTATCCGGCAAGGGCCTCCCCGAACGACGAGTGGATCCGCCACCCGACGAGCAGGCCCGTCAGCGACATCACCACCAGGCTGAGCACGTTGATGAGCACGTCGGTGGAGGTGCGGCCGACCAGCACCGCGGACGGCGCCATGGGCAGCGAGCGGAACCGGTCGATGATGCCCTTCTGCAGGTCCTCGACCATGCCCAGACCGGTCCAGGTCGCCCCGAAGATCACCGTCTGGGTGAAGATGCCGGCGATGAGGAACTCGCGGTAGGACATCCCCGGAACCTGGATCGCGCTGCCGAACACGTACGCGAACAGCAACACGAACATGATCGGCGAGAGCATCGTGAAGACGATGAGGTCGGGCACGCGCTTGATCTTGATGACGTTGCGCTTGGCGATGGTGACCCCGTCCGACACCATCATCTGAGCCGTGTTCATCCCACCGCCTCCTCGATCTTCTCGTCCGCCTCGTGCCCGGTGAGGGCGAGGAACACGTCGTCCAGTGTCGGTTTGCGCAACGCCACATCGGTGACGCGGATGCCCGCCGCGGACAGCCGGCCGAGCGCCGTGGCCAGCACATCGGCGCCGCTGCCTGTCGAGCCGGTGTCGCTGACCGGCACGGTGACGCGACCGGATCCCGCGTCGGCCTGGATCTCGCCGACCGCGAGGTCGTCGAGCTCGCGGCGCACGGTCGGGATCGTGGCGGCGTCCGCGACCCCCAGCTCGATGCGTTCCCCGCCCACGAGGCTCTTGAGTTCGTCGGCGGTGCCGCGGGCGATCACGACGCCCCGGTCGATCACCGCGATCCGGTCTGCGAGCCGCTCCGCCTCCTCCATGTACTGGGTGGTGAGCAGCAGCGTCGTCCCCTGCGCGACGAGCTGGTCGATGACCTCCCACAGCTGGAGCCGGGCCCGCGGGTCCAGCCCGGTGGTGGGTTCGTCCAGGAACAGCACGGGTGGCTGCGCCACCAGCGCACCGGCGAGGTCGAGCCGGCGCCGCATGCCGCCGGAGTAGCCCTTGACCGGACGGTCCCCGGCCTCGACCAGGTCGAACTGCTCGAGCAGCTCACGCGCCCGCTCGCGGCTGCGCTTGATACCCAGATGGTAGAGGCGACCGACCATTTCGAGATTCTCGAACCCGGTGAGATACTCGTCGACCGCGGCGTACTGGCCCGAGGCGCCGATGTGCGAACGCAGAGCGCGCGCGTCGGCGACGACGTCGAGTCCCGCCACGGTGGCCCGGCCCTCGTCCGGTACGAGCAGGGTGGTGAGCACCCGCACCGTGGTCGTCTTGCCGGCGCCGTTGGGCCCGAGCAGCGCCGTCACCGTCCCTTCCGGGACTCGCAGATCGATTCCGTCGAGGGCCGTGACCCGTCCGTACCTCTTGATCAACCCCTCGGCGACTATGGCGTCGGCCATGAGTCCTCCCCGTCGTCGGATGTGCGCCCCAGTGTGCTACAGACCTCCGACAGGTTTCGAGCGGTTTTCCCGGCTCGTCAGATACCGGCCAGCAGTCGTTCCTGATAGCGCCGCATTCCGGTGAGCCAGCGGTCGTAGTCGGCGCCCTTCATCCGGTACATGTCGAGGACCTCGGGGTGCGGCAGGATCAGGAACTGCTCGGCCTCGACCCCCGCGAGCACCACCTCCGCGACGTCGGCCGGTTCGAGGACCGCCCCCGCGGAGGTGACGGCCCGCGCGGCCGCCATGCCCAGCCCCTCGCCGGAGGTCTCCCCCTCGTGCAGCAGCTGGGTGTTCACCCCCATGGGGCACACGCAACTGACGCGGATTCCCTTGTCGCCGTAGGTGACCGACAGCCATTCGGCGAATCCGACGGCGGCGTGCTTGGTGGCCGAGTAGGTGGCCGAACCGATCTGGGTGAGCAGCCCGGCGGCGGAGGCGGTGCTCACGAAGTAGCCCTCGCCGCGCTCGAGCCATCGCGGCACCATCAGCTGCGCGGCCCGCACGTGCGCGCGCAGGTTCACGTCGAGCGCGAGGTCCCAGGCCGACTCGTCGGCGCCGAGCCCCGCTGCCCCGGCGACTCCGGCGTTGGCGAAGTACAGCGCGACGGGACCGAGGTCGGCCTCGGCGCGGTCGACGATCTCCCGGATCCGGTCGGGGTCGGCGACGTCGGCGCCGACGCCCACGGCCAGACCGGCGCCGTCGGGATCGAGCTCGCGGGCCACGCGCTGCGCGGCGTCGCCGTCGAGATCGGCGACGAGCACCCGCGCTCCCGCGGCGACGAGCCGGGCAGCGAGTGCGGCGCCGATCCCGTTACCGGCTCCGGTGACAACGGCGACCTTGCCTTCGACGTGCACTGGCGTTCCTCTCGTCGGGGATGATGCCTCTCTGTTTAGTTGAATCAAACCTCGAGTTCAAGTGGTTGCCGTGGCGGCGCGCTCCGGGATCCGCAGCGCATTGGCCCACAGCCGCGTCAGGGTGGTCACCAGGACGTCGAAATCCACCGGCTCGGCGTCGCCGAGGGCGAGCGTCGAGTAGGCCAGGCGGCTGACCATGCCCGACAGCGCGCGCGAGGCGAGCATCGGATCGAGTTCCGGATCGGCGATGCCGCGCTTCTGCAGCTCCGCGATGCTGCGCGCGTTGCGCCGGATGAAGGTCTCGCCGCGCCGGCGCCGCAGCTCGCGGAAGCGCGGATCGATGCTCGCGACCTGCTCGAGCAGCACCATGAGGCGGGCGTTGCGGCGGTACGCCTCGAGGTACGCCCGGTTGCTGGCCTCGAGCACCGCGTACGGGTCGTCGGTGCCCGCGGCCCGGCCCATCCCCGGGTGCAGCATGTCCTCCTGGGCCTCCTGGAGGACGGCCGCGAACACCTCCTCCTTGTTGTTGAAGTAGGTGTAGAAGGACCCCGTCGAGCACTTCGCCTCACGCGTGATGTCGGTGAGCTTGCTGTCGAGGAACCCGGACCGCTCGAAGACGACCCGGGCCGCCGCGATCAGCTCGGCGCGGCGGCGCGCCCCGCGCTGGGTGACCGGCGGGTCGTGCAGCAGGTCCGCCGGCGCCATGGACGGCGCCGGTCCGTCCCAGTCGGCGTCGCGGCCCGCGTCGCCGCGGCCTGAGTGTGAGGCGGAATTCATGTCCTACTTATACCGTCCCGGTCGGCTCCCGGCCGTGATGTCCGGCCGGATCCTCCCGGGTCCGGGCGGACACCGGCGCCCTCAGCTCCTCGCCAGCACCAGTCCCGACGTCGGCACGCCGGTGCCCGCGGTGACCAGTACGTTCTCCACGTCGGGAACCTGATTGACGGATGTGCCGCGCAGCTGGCGCACCCCCTCGGCGATGCCGTTCATCCCGTGGATGTATGCCTCGCCGAGCTGGCCGCCGTGGGTGTTGAGGGGCAGCCGGCCGCCGAGCTCGATCGCCCCGTCGGCGACGAAGTCCTTCGCCTCGCCGGGCCCACAGAACCCGAGTTCCTCGAGCTGCATGAGCACGTACGGCGTGAAGTGGTCGTAGAGCACCGCCGTCTGCACGTCCTGCGGGCCGAGGCCGGACTGCTCCCACAGTTGGCGGCCGACGATGCCCATCTCGGGCAGCCCCGTCAGGCCGTCACGGTAGTAGCTGGCCATGATGTACTGGTCCGGTCCGCTGCCCTGGGCGGCCCCCGCCACCACGGCCGGCGGCTGGGGCAGGTCCCGCGCCCGTTCGGTCGTGGTGACGACGAGCGCGACGCCGCCGTCGGACTCCTGGCAGCAGTCGAGCAGGTGCAGCGGTTCCGCGATCCACCGCGAATTCTGGTGGTCGTCGAGGGTGATCGGCCTGCCGTGGAAGAAGGCATGCGGATTCGTCGCGGCGTGCCTGCGGGCCGCGACGGCGACCTTCCCGAAGTCCGCGCTGGTGGCCCCGGTGACGTGCATGTAGCGCCGGGCGGCCATCGCCACGAACGAAGCGGGGGTGCCCAGGCCGTGCGGATAGGAGAAGGCGTAGTCGGTGCCGGAGGAGTTGACCTGCGCGGACAGCGCGGTGTTGACCTGACCGTACCGCGCCCCGGAGCGCTCGTTGAAGGCCCGGTACACCACCACCACGTCCGCGACGCCGGTGGCGACGGCCATCGCCGCCTGCTGCACGGTGGCACATGCCGCGCCGCCGCCGTAGTGGACGCGGGAGAAGAACTTCAGGCTCGGGATCCCCACCGCACGTGCGACGGCGATCTCGGTGTTGGTGTCCATCGTGAAGGAGGTCAGGCCGTCGACGTCCGCCGGGCGCAGGCCGGCGTCGGCCAGCGCCGCCCGCACCGCCTCCGCGGCCAGGCGCAGTTCGCTGCGGCCGGAGTCCTTGGAGAAGTCGGTGGCACCGATGCCGGCGATGGCGGCGCGGCGGGACAGGTCGCTCATGCGGAGCCTCCGATCTCGAGGACGGCCTTCGCGGTGATGTGGTCGCCCAGACCGTTCTTGCCGACGATGTCGACGGTGATGCGCCCGTCGGCCTCGACGGCGGCGACGGTCCCGGTCAGGGTCAGCGAGTCGTACGCGTACCAGGGCACCCCCAGCCGCAGCGAGACCGACTTCAGCACCGCGCGCGGACCGGCCCAGTCGGTGACATAGCGCTGCACCAGCCCGGTGTCGGTGAGGATGTTGACGAAGATGTCCTTCGACCCGCGCTGCTGCGCCTTGTCGCGGTCGTGGTGCACGTCCTGGAAGTCCCTGGTGGCCAAGGCCGTCGAGACGACGAACGTCGGATCGGCCCGGATCGTCAACGGCGGCAAGGATTGTCCGACGGTGACCGTTCCCGCGTTCATGCGCGCTCCTCGCTCGGCTGCCAGGCGTACAGGGTCCAGGGGTCGCCGCCGGTCTCGTCGTCGCCCGGGAAATCGAGAAAGATCGCCTCGACCGGCGTCCCGATGCGCACGTCGCCGGGGTCCACCCCGCGCAGTTCGCCGAGCATACGAACGCCTTCCTCGAGTTCGACGAGGGCGACGACGTACGGCACCGTCCGCCCCGGCACCTTCGGCGCGTGGTGCACCACGTAGCTGAAGACGGTGCCGCGGCCCGACGCGACGACGTAGTCGGTCGTCTCGTCCTGGGCCAGCCACAGCGCCGGCACCGGCGGGTGCTGCAGCGTGCCGTCGGGCCGCCGCTGGATACGCAGTTCGTGCGCGGCGACACCGTCCCAGAAGAACCGCGTGTCCTGCGACGCGGACGGCCGCAGCATGCGGGTGGGGTCGAGGTCCGCCGGAACCGCCGGGGCCGAATGTGACACCGGTTCGGTTGAATCGACAGAATGTGACATTCGGCCGGTCTCGCGGAGGGGCGGCGCGAACTTGAGGATGCGGAAGAGCATTTCGGCGACCACCTCGTCGCCGACCTTCCACACGCTGCGGGTGGTGAAGAACCAGCCCTCGCCGAGGCCGGTCTTCTTCGGTCCGGCGAGGTCCTCGAGGGTGGACTCGATGGTCACCTCCTCGCCGTGGCGCAGATAGCGGTGGTAGACCTGATCGCAGTTCGTGGCGACGACCGACGTGTAGCCCGCCTCGTCGAGGATCTCCGTCATCCGGCGGAGCGGATCGTCCTCCTCGCGCTTGGCGCCGAGGCCGCGCATGGTCCACACCTGCGCCATCGCGGGTGGCGCGACGAGGCCGCCGTGCCCGGCCGCGATCGCGGCGGATTCGTCTGTGTAGATCGGGTTCTCGTCGCCGATCGCCTCGAGCCAGTTGCGGATCAGCGGCAGGTTCACCCGGTCGCGGCCCGCACGCGGCTTGGACGGCCCGTCGGCGCGGACGCGTTCGGCGGCCGCGCGGATCTCGTCGTGGGGGGACGGCACGGCGGCGCTCATCGACACGTCCCCCTTCACCGCGGGACCCGGGGCATGGCCAGGCCCGCCGTCGCGATCAGTTCCCGCATCACCTCGTTGACACCGCCGCCGAAGGTGATCACCAGGTTCCGCTTGACCTGCATGTCGAGCCAGCGCAGCAGGTCGGCGGTCTCCGGGTCGCCGGGATCCCCGAACCGGCCGACCATCTCCTCCGCGAGCCGGCCGACACGCTGGATGCGTTCGGTGGCGAACACCTTGGTGGCCGACGCGTCCGCGATGTCGACCGCCTCGGATTCGCTGGCGGCGACCTGCCAGTTGAGCAGTTCGTTGAGCCGGAACGTCGCGTGGATCTCGCCGAGCCCGCGCCGCACGTCGGGTTCGCCGAGCAGGTCCCGGGAACGGGCCCAGGCGAACACCCGGTCGTAGAGCCCGCCCACGCGGCCGGCGGGGCCGAGCATGACGCGTTCGTGATTGAGCTGGGTGGTGATCAGCCTCCAGCCCTCGTTCTCCTCGCCGACGAGCATCTCGACCGGGACGCGCACGTCGCTGTAGTACGTGGCGTTGACGTGGTGCGCGCCGTCGCAGGTGATGATGGGGGTCCAGCCGAAGCCGGGGTCCTTGGTGTCGACGATGAGGATCGAGATGCCGCGGTGCCTCGAGTCGGCGCTGCCGGTGCGCACCGCAAGCCAGACGTAGTCGGCGTCGTGGCCGCCGGTGGTGAAGATCTTCTGCCCGTTCACGACGTAGTGGTCGCCGTCGCGCACGGCCGTGGTGCGCAGTGCGGCGAGGTCGGTCCCGGCGTCGGGCTCGGAGTAGCCGATCGCGAAGTGGACCTCGCCGGCGAGGATGGCGGGCAGGAACTTCCGCTTCTGTTCCTCGGTTCCGTAGACCTGCAGGGTCGGCCCGACCGTCTGCAGGGTGACACTGGGCAGCGGCACGTCGGCGCGCACGGCCTCGTTGACGAAGATCTGCTGCTCGACCTCACCGAAGCCGCGGCCGCCGAATTCGACGGGCCAGCCGACGCCGAGCCAGCCGTCCTTGCCCATCCGGCGCACGACCTCCCGGTAGGTGGGGCCGTGGCGCTCGGTGCGCATGATCGCGGCCTCCTCGGGGGAGATCAGGTCCGCGAAGTACCGTCGCAGTTCCGCCTGCAGCGCGCGCTGCTCGTCGGTCAGATCGATGAACACCGGGCCCCCACGAGGTCGAGTCGGTACGAGGCGCCGCCGAGCAGGCGCGCCAGATCCTTTGCGGTCGAGGAATAGCGATGCAGCGGATAGGTCTCGTCCACGCCGAGACCGCCGTGCAGGTGGTGCAGCACGCGCACGGCGGGCGGCAGCTCCGTGGCGATCCAGTACGCCGTGACGTCGAGGTCGTCGTCCGCGGCGGCGTTGCGGGCGTCCTGCGCGACCCGCCAGGCCGCGGCGAGCGCGGCGACGTGCAGGGTGCGGGAGGTGACGTAGACGTCGGCGATCTGCTGGGCCACCGCCTGGAAGGCGGCGAGCGGCTTGCCGAACTGGTGCCGGGTGCTCACGTGCTGTGCGGTGAGCTGCGTTGCGCCCGAAAGCAGTCCGTCCGCGTAGGCGCCGACCGCGGCGAGGGCGAGGCGGTACAGGACGGCGACGTCGGCGGCCGGGTCGGCGCCGTCGCCGAGGAGCAGGCCCGGCG
>NZ_PCZU01000268.1:9261-31813 GCF_002887785.1 Rhodococcus sp. ENV425 | reverse complement strand
GAGCCGCACGGAGCACTCGGGGGTGTGCGCCGACGACGGGCTCTCGGTCAGGGTCACGCCCGGTGCCGTGGGTTCGACGGCGATCACACCGGCGTCGGTGGGCACCAGGATCTTTCGCGACGTCGCCGCGTAGGGCACGCCGACGAAGTGCCCGGTGACGGCGTGGCGTTCGCCGTCGGGTACCGCCGTGGCGGCGGGGGACGCCGGGAAGGCGCGGCCGACCTCGGCGAGGGCGGCGGTGAGGACGGCGCCGTCGGCGACGCCCGCGAGCAGCTCGTCCTGCTGCGTGTCGGCGGCGAGGATCCGGACGGGCAGCACACCGAAGCCGAGGGTGGCCAGGGCGGGGACGGGTGCGGCACGTCGCCCGATCTCGGTGAGCAGTGCGGTGACCTCGGCGACGCCGAGGTCGTCGCCGCCGAGCCGCGCGGGCAGGGCGAGGGAGAGCAGGTCGGCGTCGGCGAGGGCGCGCCACAGTTCGTCCGGCCTCAGGTCGCGGGCGAGCAGGTCGACGGCGACCTGGGCCACGGCCTCCTGCGTGTCGTCACGAGCGAAGTCCACGTTTCCACCTTCGATTAGAACGTGTTCTAGTTGTATCACCTCGGCAGGGCGGGTGGAAGCACCCGTCAGCCGCGCGGCAGGCCCAGCAGGCGCTCCGCCGCGAGGGTGAGCAGGATCTGCTCGGTGCCGCCGGCGATCGTCAGGCAGCGCGTGTTGAGGAACTCGCGCGCGAGGGGGCCCTCGACCCAGCCGGCCGCACCGGCGAGATCCATCGCGAGCTCCGCGGTGTCCTGGCGCTGCCGCACGCCGATCAGCTTGCGCACGCTCGACGCCGGGCCGGGGTCCTGACCGTCGAGCTGCGCGAGGGTGGTCCGCAGCTCGAGCAGCGACCCGGCCGTGGCCTCGGCGACGAGCCCGCCGATCCGGTCCTCGGCGACCGGGTCGCCGGGTGCCACCAGGTCCAGCAGTTGCTCGACCGCCTTCCCCAGCGAGGATCCGCCGCTCATCGCGACCCGTTCGTTGGCGAGCGTGGTGCGGGCGAGCTTCCACCCGCCGCCGAGCGGGCCGACGACGCACTCGTCGGGGACGAACACGCCGTCGAGGAACACCTCGTTGAAGAGCGCGTCGCCGGTGATCTCCCGAAGCGGCGAGACGGTGATGCCCGCGGACTTCATGTCGACGAGGAAGTAGGTGATGCCCTTGTGCTTCGGGGCGTCGCGGTCGGTGCGGGCCAGGCAGATCGCCCAGTCGGCCTCCTGGGCCAGCGAGGTCCACACCTTCTGCCCCTGCAGGCGCCAGCCCCCGTCGACCTTCTCCGCGGCGGTGCGCAGCGACGCCAGGTCGGATCCGGCGCCCGGCTCCGAGAACAGCTGACACCAGACGATCTCACCGCGCAGGGTCGGCAGGGCGAAGCGGTCGATCTGCTCGGCGGTGCCGTGCTCGAGGATGGTGGGCACGGCCCACCACCCGATCACCAGATCGGGCCGGTCCACGCCGGCGGCCGCGAGTTCCTCCTCGATGAGGATCTGCTGCGCGGCGTGCGCGCCCCGGCCGTACGGCGGCGGCCAGTGCGGGGCCAGGAACCCGGCCTCGGCGAGCGCGGCCCGCCGCTGCGGTCCGGGCCGGTCGAGGAGCTGCGCGATCTCGGCACGGATGCGCACGCGTTCGTCGTCGAAGGCGCTCAGGTCGACGGTGAGGTGACGGCGGGCGCCGGAGCGGGCGAGGCCGGCGACCCGGGCCCGCCACGCGGCGGAGCCGCCGAGCAGCTGACGGGTGACGACGGCGCGGCGCAGGTACAGGTGGGCGTCGTGCTCCCACGTGAAGCCGATACCACCGAGCACCTGGATGGCATCCTTGGCGTTCTGCACGGCGGCGTCGAGGGCGACGGCGGTCGCGACGGCCGCGGCCAGGGGCAGTTCGTGCGGGGCCGCGTCGGCCGCCACGGCGGCGTCCCAGGCCGCCGCGCGGATCTTCTCGGTACGGCAGAGCATCTCGGCACACAGATGCTTGATCGCCTGGAACGAGCCGATGGGCTTGCCGAACTGTTCGCGGATCTTGGCGTACTCGACGGCCGTGGCCAGGGCCCAGCCGGCGACGCCGGCGAGTTCGGCGGCGGCGAGCGTGGCGGCGAGGTCGCGCACCAGGCCTGCCGGGACGCAGACGACCCGGTCGGTGGTGACGGCGACGCCGGCGAGCCGCACGCGGGCGAGCGCCCGCGACTTGTCGAGGGTGTCGAGGGGTTCGAGGTTCAGTCCGGGGGTGTCGGCGTCGAGCAGCGCCCAGCGTTCGGTCCCGCCGTCGGTGCCGATGCGGACCAGGACCGCGACGCCCGGCTCGCCGCCGAGCGCCGGGCCCGCGTCGCCGTCGAGGTCGTACCCGCCCTCCCGGGTCGTCGCGGTGAGCGCGCCGTCCAATGCGACGGCGGTCGGCAGGGTGCCCTCGGCCAGGAGTTCCGTCCACTTGGCGCCGTCGTCGGTGCCGGCGGCGCGGCCGAAGACGAGCGCGGCCAGGGCGGTGGGAAGGACGGGGCCCGTCGCGAGGTGGTGCGCAGCCTGTTCGAGCATCGTCGCCAGGTCGACGACGCCGGCGCCGGCGCCGCCCGCGGCCTCGGGCACGGCGACGGCGAAGATTCCGAGGTCGGCGAGCGATTCCCACCCCGGCCGCCACATGGTCGCCGGTCGTTCGCGTAGGTTCTGGATCGGCGCTGTGGCGCGCGCCCAGGCCTGTACAGAGGCCTGCGCGGCCTGCTGTTCCTCGTTGGTGGCAATGCTCACAGCGGGTTTCCGCCTTTCGGGAATGACACGATGCCTAGAACGTGTTCTAATATGACAGCCGGTTCAGAGTCAAGGCAGAGGAAGACATCTCGATGACGACATCGTCCCGCTCACGTTCCACCGGCGGCGGCGGAACTCTGACCGCCCTCACCGAGGACGATCTCAGTTCCAACGCCCAGAAGGAACGGCGCAAGCGGATACTCGACGCCACCCTGGCGCTCGCCTCCAAGGGTGGGTACGAGGCCGTACAGATGCGCTCCGTCGCCGAGAAGGCCGACGTGGCCGTCGGCACCCTGTACCGGTACTTCCCCTCGAAGGTGCACCTGCTCGTCTCGGCCCTCGGCCGCGAGTTCGCGCGCATCGAGGGCAAGGGCAAGATCCCCCCGGGCCACACGCCGCTCGAGCGGATGCAACTGATCCTGAGCCTGATCACGAAGGCGATGCAACGTGACCCGCTGCTCACCGAAGCCATGACCCGGGCGTTCATGTTCGCCGACGCCTCGGCCGCCGCCGAGGTCGATCAGGTCGGCCTGCTCATGGACCGGCTCTTCGCCCGCGCGATGAACGAGGGTGAGCCCACCGAGGAGGAACTGGCGATCGCCCGCGTCATCAGCGACGTGTGGTTGTCGAACCTCGTGGCGTGGCTGACGCGGCGCTCGTCCGCGACCGACGTCGCGCGCCGGCTGGAGCTGACCGTCGAGCTGCTGCTCGGCGACGGATCGCAGCGTCCGGCCTCGATTCCGGTCCAGGAAGGCTGACCTGCGCCGCGAGGAGCGGAACTGTAACGGGAAACACGTCCCGAACCGGACAGGGGAGACGACGCCGAGCGCCGGATCACCTACCTTTGAGTGAGTGAGCGCCCAAGACCTCCCGATCGACCTGCGCCGCGCCCTCGTCGCGCTGGCGCGGACCCCGCGGCTCCTCGTGGCCTCCGACTACGACGGTACCGTCGCGCCGATCGTCTCGGATCCGGACAAGGCGTTCCCGAACGCCGAGTCGGTCCGCGCCCTGCGCGCGCTCGCCGGCCTGCCGTCCACGGCCGCAGCCGTGATCTCCGGTCGCGCCCTGAAGGATCTCGCGGCCCTGTCCCGCCTGCCCGCCGAGGTGCAGCTCGTCGGCAGCCACGGCTCGGAGTTCGACATCGGCTTCGTCCACGCCATCGACAGCGACGCCCGGCAGCTGCTGCGCGATATCGTCGCCGAGCTCGAGGCGATCGCCGCCCGCTACGACGGCGTGCACGTCGAGGCGAAGCCGGCCAGTGCCGCGCTGCACGTGCGCAACGCCGACCCGGCCGACGCCGAGCTGGCACTGTCGCTGGTCCGCGGCGACCTCGCCCGGCACCCGGGTGTGCAGGTCACCGAGGGCAAGGCCGTCATCGAGCTGGCGGTCGTGCCCACCGACAAGGGCCACGCGCTGGACATCATCCGGCACCAGGAATCGGCGAGCGCCGCGGTCTTCTTCGGCGACGACGTGACGGACGAGAAGGCCTTCGCCTCCCTCCACGGCCCGGACGTGGGCGTCAAGGTCGGGGACGGCGAGACCGCCGCCCAGTACCGGATCGGCACGGTCGAGGACGTCGCGGCCGCGCTGGCGTTCCTGCTCGACCAGCGCCGCACGTGGCTCTCGGGCGCGGAGGCCTGCCCGATCGAGCGGCTGACGATGCTGGCGAGCCCGCGCTCGAAGGCGCTGCTGACGCCGGACGGAACGGTGACGTGGCTGTGTCACCCCGAGCCGGATTCCGCGGCGGTGTTCGCGCATCTGCTCGGCGGCGAACCGGCCGGGCACTTCACCATCGGTCCGAGCCGGGAGGCCCTGCCCCTGAGCCAGCGCTACATCGACGGCACCATGACGGCGGTGACCCGCTGGGCGAGCCTCGCGGTGATCGACTACCTTCCGCACGACGTCGAACCGGGCCGCACCGACCTGACCCGGGTCATCACCGGCAAGGCCAAGGCGGTGGTCACGTTCGCGCCGCGCCCCGAGTTCGGACAGGGCCAGGTCGGGCTCGAACCCGTGGCCGACGGCCTGCGGGTACTCGGATTCAACGAGCCGTACGTGCTGCGCTCCCCCGGCGTCGAGTGGAACATCACCACCGACGGCGCCCATCAGACCGCGCACGCCGTCGTCGATCCGTCCGACAGCGACATCATCCTCGAATTCCGTTGCGGCACCGATGATATCGGCCCACACCCCGTCGCGGAGGTGCAGCGGCGCGCGTCCGCGGAGGAGTACTGGTGGAAGTGGGCGGCGGGCCTGGACCTGCCGCCGCTCAAGCGGGACCTGATGAAGCGGTCGGCGCTGACTCTGCGCGGCCTCGTGCACGCACCGACGGGATCCATCATGGCGGCCGCGACCACGTCGCTGCCCGAGGAGATGGGCGGCGTCCGCAACTGGGACTACCGCTACTGCTGGCTCCGTGACGCCGCCCTGACCGCGCATGCCCTGGTGAGCGTCGGGTCGCTCGCCGAGGCGGATGCCTATCTGGACTGGGTGCACCGGGTGCTCGACACCGTGCCGGGTCCCGAGCGCCTGCACCCGCTGTACACGCTGACCGGCGGCGCGCTGCCGCCCGAGGCCGTCATCGACACGCTGCCCGGCTACGCCGGCTCCCGGCCCGTCCGGGTCGGCAACGCCGCGAGCCAGCAGGTCCAGCTCGACGTGTTCGGCCCGATCGTGGACCTGATCTCGGCGCTGGCGCACCGCCGCGAGGAGCGCGGCGTCCCGCACGATCAGGCCCTCACCGACCGGGACTGGGAGCTGGTGTGTGCCATGGTCACCGCGGTGGAATGCCGCTGGTTCGAGCCCGACCACGGCATCTGGGAGATCCGCGACAACCCGCGCCACCACGTGTACTCGAAGGTCATGGGCTGGCTGACCGTGGACCGCGCGCTGACGCTGGCCGAGAAGTTCGGGCGCACCGCCGGCGACAACTGGGCCGGGCTGCGCGCCGAGATCGCGGAGGAGGTGCTGGAGAAGGGCTGGAACGAGGACGTCTGCTCCTACACCGCGGCCTACGACGGCACCGATCTCGACGCGGCGACGCTGTTCATCGGCCTGTCCGGGCTCATCGACCCCGAGGACCCGCGGTTCCACGCGACGGTCGTCGCGACGGAGGCGGAGCTGCGCAGCGGTTCGACGGTGTACCGCTACCTGCACGACGACGGCCTGCCCGGAACCGAGGGCGGCTTCCACCTGTGCGCGGCGTGGCTGGTGGAGGCATATCTCCTCGTCGGCGCCCGTCCGCAGGCGGAGGCGCTGTTCGCACAGCTCGTCGACGCGGCGGGGCCCACGGGGCTGCTCAGCGAGGAGTACGACCCGGTGGCGGAGCGGTCACTCGGCAACCATCCCCAGGCGTACAGCCACCTCGGGCTGCTGCGGTGCGCCCAGCTGCTCGCGGCGGCGCCGGCGGAGGCGGATCGGACGCTGTCGGTCGTCGATCACTCGGCGTAGATCGACGTCTCGTCGTGCACGCCGGTGGTCTGGCCGATGAGCAGTTCCGTCGCAAGGGTTTCCACCGTCGCGACCCCGGAGTGTGACGGCGCGGCCATGAGCAGGGCGCCGGTGCGCCGGCCCTTCTCCTCCTGAGGCTGGCGCACGGTGGTCACGCCCTCGCGCAGGGCCTCGCCGATCCCGTCGAAGCCGGTGATCGACAACCGTCCGGGGACCTCCAGGCCGGCGCTGCGTGCCCACGCCAGCGCGCCGAGCGCGAGGACGTCGGTGGTGCACATCAGGGCGGTGATCGCCGGGTTCGCCGCCAGCGCCTGCGCGGCGGCGGACGCGCCGTCCTCCGCGGTGTGCGCGTAGCGCTCGACGACCGTGAGGCTCGCGGGGTCGAGGCCGGCCGCGCGCAGGGCCTCCTGCACGCCCAGGATCCGCTCGTGCTGCACGTGGAAGCGGTCGGACTCGAAGCGGGCGGGGTCGACGACACCGTCGTGCCGGTCGCGGCCGAGTCGCATGCACAGCACCCCGATCCGGCGGTGGCCGAGGGCGATGAGGTGCTCGGCGAGCCGGCGCATCGCGCCTCGGTCGTCGATGCCGACCAGGGGCGCGCTCGCGATGCCGCGGGGCTGGTCGCACACCACCAGGGGCAGGTTCCGTTCGAGGACGGCGGCGAGATACAGATCGTCGGACGGAACCGAGTAGACGACGAAGCCGTCGACCGCCGCGCCGTGCACGACCTGCGCTGCCTCCTCCTCGTCGCGTTCCGGTCCGGCGGGGATGAGCAGAAGGCCCTCGCCGGCGGCCTCGCAGGATTCGGAGAGGCCGGACAGGAAGCTCATCGCGGCCGGGTCCCGGAACGAATAGCTCAGCGCCTCGGTGAGCAGCACGCCCACGGCCCCGGCCCGGCGGGTGCGCAGGGATCGGGCCATCGGGTCCGGACCTGCGTAGCCGCGACGCTTGGCGACCTCGAGGATCTGCTCGCGAAGCTCGGCGGACAGCTGGTCCGGCCGGTTGTAGGCGTTGGAGACGGTGGTGCGGGAGATCTTCAGCTCGGCAGCGATCGACGCCAGGGTGGCCTGGGGACGCGGCTGACGAGACCTGGGCATGAACGGACGGTAGCGGGTCCGCGCCGCGGCGACGAATCGGGCCGGATGGGCGCAGATCCGGACATCCGCTAAAGTGGAACGGTAACGGTTTCCAATAAGGTGGGAACCGCGACCTCCCCGGCCCTCCGGCCGAACGTGATCACAGGAGATGGAACCGTGCGACTGCCCCGCCGAATGCGCGCCGCCACCGCGACCGTGGGCTTGACCTGCGCCGCCGCGCTCACCCTCGCCGCCTGCGGCAGCGACTCGGGGGACGGGGCGGGCACCGGCTCCGGCGAGATCCGCATCGTCGCGTCCACCAACGTGTGGGGCTCGGTCGCGCAGGCCGTCGCCGGGGACCGCGCCCAGGTGCAGTCGCTGATCACCGAGCCCTCCGCCGACCCGCACTCGTACGAGGCCAGCCCCGCCGACGCCGCCGCCATCAGCGACGCCACCCTCGTCGTCTACAACGGCGGCGGCTACGACCAGTTCGTCGACGACATCCTCGAGTCCACCGGAACCGACACCGCCACGGTCGACGCCCTCGCGTTGTTCGAGTCCGGCACCGGAAGCGACCTCGAGGACGGCCACGACCACTCGGGCGGCACCGCACCCGAGGGCGACACCCACGAGGGTGAGACCCATGCCGCCGAGGAAGGCGACGCGCACGCCGGGCACGACCACAGCGGCATCAACGAGCACGTCTGGTACGACCTGGCCGCCGCCGACGCCGTCGCGCACACCGTCGCCGACCGGCTGGCCGAACTGGATCCGGCCGGGGCCGACACCTACCGCGCCAACGCCGAGGCCTTCCACTCGCAGCTGCACGAGGTCACCGACGTGACCGCCGAGATCGCCGCCGCGCACGCGAACACCCCCGTCGCGCAGACCGAATCCATCGGCTACTACCTCGTCACGTCCGCGAAGCTCGAGGACCGGACGCCCGCCGACTTCACCAACGCCGTCGAGAACGGCACCGACCCGTCGCCCGCCGCGATCGCCGCGACCCGCCAGCTGCTCCTCGACAAGCAGGTCGCCGTCCTGCTCCACAACCCGCAGACCGAGGACAAGGTCAGCCGCGACATGCGGGCGACCGCGGAATCCGCGGGCATTCCCGTCGTCGAAGTTGTGGAGACCCTGCCCGCGGGCGTGGACTACATTCAGTGGCAGAAGCAGACGGCCGAGGCGCTCGCCGCCGCCCTCGACGCCGCCCGCTGACCCTTCGAGCAGGGCAAGGACATCACTCCCGTGACCACACCGGCCGACGTCACACCGGGCGGCACCGCCGCGGCACCGAGCGCGCCCGCGACGCCCGCCGGCCGCACCGCCGCGGTCGAGCTCCGCGACGCCCGCATGGCCTTCGGCGACCGCGTCCTGTGGCGGGGCCTCGATCTCACCGTCGAGCCCGGCGAGTTCGTCGCGGTGCTCGGCCCCAACGGGGCGGGCAAGTCGACGCTGCTGAAGGTCCTGCTCGGTCAGCTACCCCTCAGCGGTGGCACCGCCACGATCGCCGGCGCGCCCGCCCGCACGGGCAACTCGCACGTCGGCTACGTGCCGCAGCAGAAGTCGCTCGACGAGGGCGTGCCCCTGCGCGGCCACGACCTCGTCGGGCTCGGCGTGGACGGCCATCGCTGGGGCACCGGCCTGCGCTACTGGAAGACCCGCCGCAGCGCCGTCGACGCCGCGATCCGGCAGGTCGGCGCCGAAACCTACGCCAACGCCCCGATCGGATCCCTCTCCGGCGGCGAACAGCAGCGGCTGCGCATCGCGCAGGCCCTCGTCGGCGACCCGCGGGTCATGCTCTGCGACGAACCGCTGCTCAGTCTCGACCTGGCCAACCAGCACCTCGTGTCGTCCCTCATCGACCGTCGTCGCCGCGAACACGGCACCGCCGTCCTGTTCGTCACCCACGAGATCAACCCGATCCTGCCCCTGGTGGACCGCGTGCTGTATCTCGTCGACGGGCAGTTCCGCATCGGCACCCCCGCCGAGGTGATGACCTCCGAGGTGCTCTCCGAGCTGTACCGCACCGACGTCGAGGTCCTCGAGATCCGCGGCCGTCTCGTCGTCGTCGGCACCGGCGACGCCATCGACGCGCTCGGCAGCGCCGGCGGGCTGCGCCCCGGCGAGGGCGTCCACCACGACCATCACGAGGATCAGCATTGAGCAGCAAGTTCACCGACGCGATGGGCCGGATGTTCGACGTGCAGGCCACCGTCGACCTGCTCCAGTACGACTTCGTGCAGCAGGCCCTGCTGGCCGGCGCGATCCTCGGCCTGCTCGCGGGCGTGATCGGGCCGCTGGTGATCAGCCGTCAGATGGCATTCTCCGTGCACGGCACCTCCGAGCTCTCGCTCACCGGTGCCGCCGCGGCCCTGATCATCGGCGTCTCCGTCGGACTCGGCGCCGTGCTGGGGGCGGTGGTGGCGGCCATCCTCTTCGGTGTCCTCGGCACCCGCGCCCGTGAACGCGATTCCGTCATCGGCGTCGTCATGGCGTTCGGGCTCGGTCTGGCCGTGCTGTTGCTGTGGGCCTACGACGGCCGCACCGGCGCCGCGTTCTCCCTCCTCACCGGCCAGATCGTCGCGCCGGGTGGCACGGGCATCGCGCTGCTCGCCGCCTGCGCCGTCGGCGTCATCGGCACCATGCTGGTCATCTACCGCCCGCTGCTGTTCGCCAGCACCGACCCCGAGGTCGCCGCCGCGCGCGGGGTGCCGGTGCGGGCGCTGTCCATCGTCTTCGCCGTGCTGGTCGGAATCACCGCCGCCCTCGGCGTGCAGATCGTCGGGGCCCTGCTGGTGATGGCGCTGCTCATCACCCCGGCCGCCGCGGCGTCCCGGGTGGCCGGCGGCCCGCTCGCCGCGACGGTGCTGGCCGTGATCTTCGCGGAGGTCTCCGCGGTCGGTGGGATCCTGCTCGCCCTCGCGCCCGGCGTGCCGGTCTCGGCGTTCATCACGGCGATCGCGTTCGTCATCTATCTCGTGTGCCGCGGAATCGGCGCGGCCCGCACCCGGCGCGGCACCGGACGCAGAGCGCCCGCGCCGGCCCCGGACAGGGCCGCGGCCGTCACCGCCTGAGCCCGGGTGCGGCGGTCTGGGCCGTCCCGCACGCGGTGGCTAACCTGCTGTCATGGCGACAGCGGAGCAGGCGAGCGAACGAGACCGGACACCCGGGCGCTGGGAGTTCTGGGTGGACCGCGGCGGCACCTTCACCGATGTCGTCGCCCGCCGGCCCGACGGTGCCCTGGTCACCCACAAGCTGTTGTCGGAGAACCCGTCCCGGTACCGGGACGCGGCCGTCGCCGGGATCCGGGAGCTGCTCGGGGTGCCCGCCGGCGAACCCGTCACCGCCGACCTCGTCGAGCAGGTGCGCATGGGCACCACCGTCGCGACCAACGCACTGCTCGAGCGCAAGGGCGACCGGACCGCCCTGGTGATCACCGCCGGTTTCCGGGACGCGCTGCGCATCGGCTACCAGAACCGGCCGCGGATCTTCGAGCGCAACATCGTGCTGCCCGAGCTGCTGTACGAGCGGGTGCTCGAGGTCGACGAACGCATCCGGGCCGACGGCACGGTGCTGCGTGCCCCCGACCTCGACCGGCTCGAGCGGGACCTGAGGCAGGTGCGCGACGACGGCATCGACTCCGTCGCCGTGGTGTGCATGCACAGCCATCTGTACCCGCAGCACGAGCACGCGATCGGTGAGCTCGCCGAGCGTCTCGGCTTCGGGCAGATCTCGCTGTCCGCGGTCGCCAGCCCGCTGATGAAGCTGGTGCCGCGCGGCGACACCACCGTCGTCGACGCGTACCTCTCGCCCGTGCTCCGCCACTACGTGGACCGCGTGGCCGAGGAACTGCCGGGCGTGCGGCTGATGTTCATGCAGTCCAACGGCGGGCTCACCGAGGCGATGCACTTCCGCGGCAAGGACGCGATCCTCTCCGGTCCTGCCGGGGGCATCGTCGGCATGAGCCGGATGTCGGCGCTGGCCGGGTTCGACAAGGTGATCGGGTTCGACATGGGCGGAACGTCGACGGACGTGTCGCACTTCGCCGGGGAATACGAGCGCGTCTTCCACACCGTCGTCGCCGGGGTGCGGTTGCGCGCCCCCATGATGGACATCCACACCGTCGCCGCCGGCGGCGGCTCGATCCTGCACTTCGACGGCAGCCGGTACCGGGTGGGGCCCGATTCCGCCGGCGCCGACCCCGGGCCGGCCTGCTACCGCGGCGGCGGCCCGCTCACCGTCACCGACGCCAACGTCATGCTCGGCCGCGTGCAGCCCGCGCACTTCCCGCACGTGTTCGGTCCCGGCGGCGACCAACCGCTGGACGACGAGACGGTGCGGGCCCGGTTCGCCGCCCTGGCCGCCGAGATCCGCGAGGCGACCGGCGACGACCGCAGCCCCGAGGAGGTCGCCGCCGGCTTCCTGCAGATCGCGGTGGCGAACATGGCCAACGCCGTCAAGCGCATCTCGGTGCAGAAGGGACACGACG
Source organism: Rhodococcus sp. ENV425 (assembly GCF_002887785.1). NCBI lineage: Bacteria > Bacillati > Actinomycetota > Actinomycetes > Mycobacteriales > Nocardiaceae > Rhodococcus > Rhodococcus sp. ENV425. The sequence goes on along the minus strand of NZ_PCZU01000268.1, from coordinate 20,024 downwards.
TCACCGAGTACGCGTTGACGACCTTCGGCGGCGCCGGCGGGCAGCACGCCTGCGCGGTGGCCGACTCGCTCGGCATCCGGACCGTCCTCGTGCCGCCGCTGGCCGGTGTCCTGTCCGCGCTCGGCATGGGTCTCGCGGACACCACCGCGATGCGCGAGCAGTCCGTCGTCGTCGAACTGAACGCCGAGGCGATGCCGCGGCTGCGCGACGTCGCCGCCGAACTCGAGGCCGCGGCGCGCGCGGAACTGCTCGACGAGGACGTGCCCCCCGAACGCATCGACGTGGCCTTCCGGGCGCACCTGCGCTACGACGGCACCGACACGTCCGTGCCCGTCGCGCTCGCCGACCCGGCGACGATGACCGCGGAGTTCGAGGCCGTGCACCGGCGCACCTACTCCTTCCTCATGGACCGTCCGCTGATCGTCGATGCCGTCGCGGTCGAGGCCGTCGGGGCGACGCGCCGGCCCGACCTGTCCGGGCTCGGACGCGGCCGCAGCGACGACAGCGGCGCACCCGAGCCCACCCGCCCGCCGCGCGGCACCGTCCGGATGTTCGTCGACGGCGCGTGGCGCGATGCCCCCCTGCACCGCCGCGAACACCTCTCCCCCGGCGACGCCGTGGCCGGCCCGGCAATCGTCGCGGAGGACAACTCGACCACCGTCGTCGAGGCCGGCTGGGCGGCGACGATGTCGGAGCAGGGCCATCTCGTGCTCACCCGGGTGCACGCCCACGACGACACCGCGGTGAGCACCCACGCCGACCCGGTGATGCTCGAGATCTTCAACAACCTGTTCATGTCGATCGCCGAGCAGATGGGCACCACCCTCGAATCCACCGCGCAGTCGGTGAACATCAAGGAGCGCCTGGACTTCTCGTGCGCGCTGTTCGATCCGGACGGAAACCTGATCGCGAACGCGCCACACATCCCCGTCCATCTCGGCTCGATGGGCACGAGCGTGCAGGAGGTGGTGCGCCGCCGGCACGGGTCGATGAAGCCGGGTGACGTGTACGCGGTCAACGACCCGTACCACGGCGGTACCCACCTGCCGGACGTCACGGTGATCACGCCGGTCTTCGGCCCCGGGCCGGACGGGTCCGGCGAGCACATCCTCTTCTTCGTCGCCTCCCGCGGTCACCACGCCGAAATAGGCGGATCGACACCGGGTTCCATGCCCTCCGGCAGCCACGACATCCGCGAGGAGGGCGTGCTGTTCGACAACTGGCTGCTCGTCGAGAACGGAACCTTCCGGGAGGCCGACACCCGCGCGCTGCTCACCGGCGGCCCGTACCCGTCCCGGAACCCGGACACCAACCTCGCGGACCTGCGCGCACAGATCGCGGCCAACGCCCGCGGGGTGGTCGAGGTGGGCCGGATGATCGACCACTTCGGTCTCGACGTCGTCCAGGCCTACATGCGCCACGTGCAGGACAACGCCGAGGAGGAGGTGCGCCGCGTCGTCGACCGCCTCCACGACGGCGAGTACCGCTACGAGATGGACTCCGGTGCGGTGATCGCGGTGCGGGTCACCGTCGACCGGCGGGCGCGCTCGGCGACGATCGACTTCACCGGCACGTCACCGCAACTCGCGTCGAACTTCAACGCGCCCTCGTCCGTCACGCGGGCCGCGGCGCTGTACGTCTTCCGCACGCTCGTCGCCGACGACATCCCCCTCAACGACGGGTGCCTGCGTCCGTTGCACATCGTCGTCCCCGACGGGTCGATGCTCGCCCCCGAGTTCCCCGCCGCCGTCGTCGCGGGCAACGTCGAGACGTCGCAGGCCGTCACCGGCGCGCTCTACGCGGCGCTGCGGGTGCAGGCCGAGGGCGCCGGCACGATGAACAACGTCACCTTCGGCAACGCGCGATACCAGTACTACGAGACGCTCGGCTCCGGGTCGGGCGCCGGCGAGGGGTTCGACGGGACGTCGGTGGTGCAGACCCACATGACGAACTCGCGGCTCACCGATCCGGAGGTACTGGAGTGGCGCCTTCCGGTGTTGCTGGAGGCCTTCACGATTCGTCACGGCAGCGGGGGCGGCGGCCGGTGGCGCGGCGGCGACGGCGCCGTGCGCCGGCTCCGGTTCCTCGAGCCGATGACCGTCAGCACACTCTCCGGGCACCGGCGCGTGCCGCCGTACGGGATGGCCGGGGGCGAGCCGGGAGCGCTGGGCAGCAACCGCATCGAGCGCGCCGACGGCGCCGTCACCCACATGGCCGGCTGCGACTCCGTCGAGGTCGGGATCGGTGACGTGCTCGTGGTCGAGACGCCGGGCGGGGGCGGCTACGGCCGGTAGGCCGGACGGGACTCCGGGGTGGGATCCAGTTCCCGCAGGACGGGCAGCGCGAAACACACCGCGGCGACGAACATCATCGGCACGGCCAGCGCGAAGAACGTCGTCCGCACACCCGCCGCGTCGATCAGGGGCCCGGCGACCAGGATCCCGACCGGGCCCGCCGCGTACGCGGTCGAGGTCATCACACCGACGACGCGGCCGCGCATGTGCTCCGGGCTGCGGGTCTGCATGGCCCAGTTCCCGATCGGCCCCACCGGGCCGAACACCAGGCCGATGAGGATGCCCAGCAGCACGAGGACCCCCAGCGGCGGCAGGAACGCCATGCCGGTCGTCGCCGCGCCCAGCACCGTGACCGCGACGAGCATCAGGGTGCGGCGCCGCAGGCGCGGTGCGAAGGCGCCGTAGGCCAGGGCACCCACCAGGCCACCGATGCTCAGCGACATCAGCACCCAGCCGAGCTGAGCGGGTGCGTCCAGGCCGGTGAAGTAGGCGGGCAGCAGCACCGACTCGATCGGCAGGAACAGCGCCATGATGACCATGTCGACCAGCGCGAGCGTGCGCAGCAACCGGTCGCGCCACACAAACCGCAGCCCCTCGAGGGTGCCGGCCCACAGCGAGGCGGGCCGGGTGGCCCGGTCGGGCCGGCCGGCGTGCTCGAGCCGGAGGAAGGCGACGGTGACGAGGGAGAGCACGAAGCACGCCGACGTCACCCACAGGGTGTTCTCGGGACCGACCGCCGCGATGAGGACACCGCCGACACCCGGTCCGATCAGGTAGGCGAGGTTGTAGTTCGCCTCGTAGAGGCTGTTGACACGGTCCAGCGACCACCCGGCGGCGCGGGTCGCCGCCGGCAGCATCGACTCCCGCGCCGAGATGCCCGCCGGGTCGAACACGGCACCGAGCGCCGCGAGTGCGGCGAGCAGGGGCACCGAGAGTCCGACGGTGGCCGCGAGCACGGGGATCGTCGCGACCGACAGCGCCGAGAGGGCATCCGAGACCACGGCGGTGCGCCGCCGGCCGAACCGGTCGACGACGGTGCCGGTGAGCAGGCTTGCCAGCAGCAGCGGCACGGTGGACGCGCCCGCGACGATCGCCGCGTCGGTGGCCCGGCCGGTCTGCTCGAGCACCAGCCACGGCAGCGCGACGACTACGATGCCGTTGCCGGTGGCGGACAGCAGGGTGGCGACGTTGAGGAGGATCAGCGGCGCGAAGCGGCGGGTGGTCAGGTCGAGGGTGGTCACGGCGGTCGGCATTCACTCGGGAGGAGGCGGTGCCGCGACGCTAGCAGGAGCACGGCGGCCGGCACGAGCGATTTTCGGGCGGCGAAGCGGCCGGTTCCGCGCAGTCCGGTCCCCTCCTCTGCCAGGCCTTTCCCGTCTCCGTTATCTCATCGCTATCTTTTCGAGATCATTTCGCTATGGAGCGCGGTCCTGGGCCGTTATCGAACTGCGACATGCTTGCTTTTGCGAAACAGCGTCGGATCCACGGCGTCGAGACATCCCGAGCGAAAGGTTCGTGCCGATGATCGACCCCACTACTCCCGAGACTCCGTCCGATTCCCCCGCACCGTCGCCGGCCTTCGGAGCCACCCTGTCGGAACGTGCCGGATACGCCGTGCTCTCGGTCGCCGGCGAGATCGACATGACCACCGCGCACCTGCTGCGCTCCGCGCTCGACAACGCCCATCGCGGCCGTGCCCTCGTCGCCGACATGGGCGGCGTCACCTTCTTCGGCGCGGTGGGCCTCACGATCCTCCTGCGCGCGACCTCCGCCCATCCCGGCACCGTCGCCGTCGTCGCCCCGGCAGGACGCGTCCGCCGGACGATCGCCGCGGCCGGGGTCCGCTCCCGCCTGAATCTGCACGACAACCTCGATTCGGCCGTCGGCTCCCTGGTTCCGGCCGGCGGCCCGCTGGTCACCGCCGTCGAACCGCCCTGCTCCGCGGCGAGCTGATTCGCGAAGACGCCCCCGGCACCCCCGCGGTTCCGGGGACAATTTCCCCATGCAGGGGCTCGAAGTCGTCCACAGCGGGATGTTCACCACCGTCCAGGACCGCGGCCGGCCGGAACACGGGGACCACGGGCTGGGCACGTCCGGCGCCGCCGACCGCGCGGCGCACGACGCCGCCAACCGGCTGGTCGGCAACGAGCCCGCCGCCGCGACCCTCGAGGTCGCCGCCGGCGGGCTGACCGTGCGCAGCATCGGCGAGAACGTCGTCGCGGTGACGGGCGCCCGCGTGCCGGTGACCGTCGACGGCCACCCCGAGGCCGACTACGCGATGCTGAAGCTGGACGACGGTGACGTGCTGGCGCTGGGCAGCCCGTCGAGGGGGCTGCGCTCGTACCTGGCGGTGCGCGGCGGAATCGACGTGCCCGAGACCCACGGCAGCCGATCCACCGACACCCTGACCGGGACCGGCCCCGCCCCGATCAGGGACGGCGACCGGCTCCCGGTCGGCACCCTGGCGGGCGAGCTGCCCATCGAGGAGCAGATCCCGCCGCCGGCCCCGATCGAGGATCCGGCGATGCTGCGTGTGCGTCTGAGCCGGCACTCCGAGGTGTTCAGCGCCGGTTCGGTGCACGCGCTGCTGCACGAGACGTGGACCGTGACGCCGCAACTGGACCGCGTCGGGATCCGGTTGCACGGCCCGGGCAGGCTGCATCTCGCGCGGGGCGGGACCGACCGCCCGGAGCCGACCGTCGCGGGCTCGGTGCAGGTTCCCCCGGACGGCAACCCCATCCTGTTCCTGGCCGACCACCCCGTCGTCGGCGACCACCCGGTGATCGCCGTCGTCGTGCCCGCCGATCTTCCCGTCGCCGCGCAGCTCGAGCCGGGGCACCGGGTGCGGTTCGTCGCCACCCTCACGCGGTGACCCCGCGACCGGTCAGGACACCGCCGCATCGCTCGACGACCGGACCGCGAGGCCCGGGCCCGCAACGAGGTGTTCCTCGACGCGATTGTCCCGCACGGTGATTCGTCGCAACGTGCCGGCCGGCGTGCGGACGTCGACCGTGCCGTCGAGCACGTGGTCGAACGTGAAACCCGTGCATCCGGCCGGGACCGTCGCACGCGGGCCCCGCGACGCGCGGCGCAACCGCGCCCGGCGCGAGAGGAAGGTGTCGATCAGGTAGGCCAGCCACTCCGTGTAGAAGTAGAAGCAGTCGCCGCCGTTCCAGCCGAGTGCGGTGCCGTCGGCGGTGGGCACCCACTGGCACCACGACAGCGGGCGCCCCCGCCTGGGCAGTCCGTCGGCGGGCGACCGGTGCGGGCCACTCGCCGGGCCGGCGAACGCGACGAGAAAGTCGATCTCCTGCCGGTTCAGCGGAGGATCGATCTCGATCCGTCCGGTGAATTCGGTTCGATGTGCCATGTGTCCCCCGTCCGCGGTCGATCGCTCTACCCGATTCGACGCAGTCGGGGACGGAACCGTTCCCCGGAACATCCGGCCGCGTGGTCCCCGGTCGGCCGCCACCTCGATGGGTGTCGCGGCCGACCGTCGGCGCGGATCCGGGACTACTGCAGGCGGCGCTGACGCGCGATGTCCGCGAGGACGACGCCGGCGGCGACGGACGCGTTGAGCGACTCCACGTCGCCGGCCATCGGGATCGACAGGATCGAGTCGCACGTCTCGCGGACCAGGCGCGACAGTCCCTTGCCCTCGGAGCCGACGACGATCACCACCGGATCGGTGCCGTCGAACTCGTCGAGGCTGGTGTCGCCCCCCGCATCCAGCCCGACGACCCGGACGCCCCGGGACTGCCACTCCTTGAGGGTGCGCGTCAGGTTCGTCGCCCGGGCGACGGGGAGGCGCGCCGCGGCACCCGCGCTGGTCCGCCACGCCACCGCCGTGACCGCGGCGCTGCGCCGCTGCGGGATCAGCACGCCGTGCCCGCCGAACGCGGCCACCGACCGGATCACCGCGCCGAGGTTCCGCGGATCGGTGATGTTGTCGAGGGCCACCAGCAGCGGCCGCTCGTGGTGGTCGTGGGCGACGGCCAGCAGGTCGTCCGGATGGGCGTAGCGGTACGGCGGGACCTGCAACCCGATGCCCTGGTGCATGCCGTTGGCGGTGAGACGGTCGAGCTCGCCGCGCGGAACCTCGAGGATCGAGATGCCCGCGTCCCCGGCCCGCTGCACGGCCTCCTTGAGGCGTTCGTCCGCCTCGGCGCCGACCGCGACGTACAGCGCCGTCGCGGGAACATCCGCGCGCAGGCACTCCACGACCGGGTTGCGGCCGAGCACCATCTCCGGCCCGTCCTCGCCCTTGCGGCCGGCGGTGCTGCGGCCGCGCTTGTCGGCGGCCTTCGCCGCGGCGCGGGCGCGCCGCGCGGCGGGATGGTACGGCCGGTCCTCGGCCTTGGGGGTGGCACCGCGGCCCTCGAGGCCGCGGCGGCGCTGCCCGCCGGACCCGACGACCTGGCCCTTCTTGGTGCCGCCCTTGCGGACCGCACCTCGTCGCTGAGAATTTCCAGCCATCACTGCCCTGCTTTCAGGGACCACTCGGGTCCGTTCGGCGTATCGGTCACCTCGATGCCCGCCGCCGTCAATCGATCGCGCACCTCGTCGGCGAGCGCCCAGTTCTTCGCGGCCCGCGCCGCCTGCCGGCGGTCGAGTTCGGCAGCCACCAGCACCTCGAGGGCCTCGAGGGCCGCCGAGTCGCGGCCGGCCACCTCGGCCCAGTGCGGGTCGAGCGGGTCCACCCCCAGGATGCCGAGCATGGCGCGTACCTGCGCGGCGATGTGCACCGCGGTGTCCAGGTCGCCGGCGTCGAGCGCCTTGTTGCCCTCGCTGCGCCGGCCGTGGATCTCGGCGAGCGCCTTCGGGACGCCGAGATCGTCGTCGAGCGCCGCGGCGAACTCCTCGGTCCACGTTCCTACCGGGATGTCGCCGGCCCGGTCCCGGGTCTTGAGGACGAACGCCTCGAGGCCGCGGTACCCGGCCGCCGCCTCGTGCAGCGCGGCGTCGGAGTATTCGAGCATGGACCGGTAGTGGGCACTGCCCAGGTAGTACCGCAGCTCCTGGGGCCGCACCCGGGCGAGCACGTTCGGGATGGACAGCACGTTGCCGAGCGACTTGGACATCTTCTCGCCGCCCATCGTGACCCAGCCGTTGTGCAGCCAGTACCGCGCGAACCCGTCGCCGGCGGCCTTGGCCTGGGCGATCTCGTTCTCGTGGTGCGGGAAGACGAGATCCATTCCGCCGCAGTGGATGTCGAAGGACTCGCCGAGGTAGTACTCGGCCATCGCGGAGCACTCGAGGTGCCAGCCCGGGCGGCCGCGGCCCCACGGCGTCGGCCACGACGGCTCGCCCGGCTTCGCCGCCTTCCACAGGGTGAAGTCCCGCGGATCCCGCTTGCCGCTGCCCGCGCTCTCCCCCTGATGGACGTCGTCGATCCGGTGGCCCGACAACCGGCCGTACTCGGGGTAGCTGAGCACGTCGAAATAGACGTTCCCGTCGGCCGCGTAGGCATGCCCGGCGTCGATCAGGCGCTGCATCAGCTCGACCATCTGGGTGACGTGACCCGTCGCGCGAGGCTCCACCGACGGCGGCAGCACACCGAGCTGGTCGTAGGCGCGGGCGAAGGCCCGCTCGTAGGTCGTCTTCCACTCCCACCAGGGCCGGCCCGCCTCGGTGGCCTTGCGCAGAATCTTGTCGTCGATGTCTGTGACGTTTCTCACAAAGGCGACATCCAGGCCCTTCGCCATGAGCCAGCGCCGCAGCACGTCGAAGGCGACGCCGCTGCGCACATGACCGATGTGGGGCTCACCCTGGACCGTCGCGCCACAGAGGTACACCGAAGCCCGGCCGGGGACCAGCGGAACGAAATCCCGCACGGCCCGCGATTCGGTGTCGAACAAGCGCAAGGTCACGACCGGCCATCCTACCGGTCGTCGTCGCGCGAAAATACGAGTGCCGTCGCGACGGCCGCGACGCCCTCGCCGCGCCCGGTCAGGCCGAGGCCGTCCGTCGTCGTCGCCGACACCGACACCGGCGCCCCGAGCGCCTCGGACAGCACCCGCTGCGCCTCGTCGCGGCGGGGACCGATCCTGGGCCTGTTCCCGATCACCTGGACGGCGGCATTCCCGATCGCGAAGCCCCCGCCGTCGAGCAGGCGCCGCACCTCGGCGAGCATGGCCGCACCGCTCGCGCCGTGCATCTCCGGCCGGCCGGTGCCGAAGACGGAACCGAGGTCGCCGAGGCCGGCCGCGGAGAGCAGGGCGTCGCACAGCGCGTGGGCCGCGACGTCACCGTCCGAATGCCCCGCACACCCGTCGGCGTCCTCGAACAGCAGACCGGCCAGCCAGCACGGCCGTCCGGGCTCGATCGGATGGACATCGGTTCCGATCCCGACGCGCACTCAGCTCTCCTGTCCGACGGGGGCCCCGGCCGCGAGCACGGCACGGGCCAGGACCAGATCGAGCGGTGTGGTGATCTTGAAGGCGAGCGGTTCGCCCGGGACGGTGTACACGCCCTCGCCGAGGCGCTCGACGAGACCGGCGTCGTCGGTCGCGTCCCCGGCGCCGGCGTTGGCGCGGCGCAGCAGGCCGGCCTCGAATCCCTGCGGGGTCTGTACCGCCCGGAGGACGGACCGGTCGGGGGTGCCGGTGACACGGCCGTCGCGGTCGACGCTCTTGACGGTGTCCGCGACCGGCAGCACGGGGATCACCGCGGACCGTCCGCCGCGCAGTTCCACCACGATCCGGGCGAACAACCGCGGCGGAGTGAGGGCGCGTGCGGCGTCGTGCACCAGGACGTAGGCGGCGTCCTCCGCCGCCGCCAGCCCGGCGCGCACCGAATCGGTGCGCTCCGCGCCGCCCGCCACCACGCACACCCGCGCCGGCGCCGTGGCCGCGACGGACGCCACCAGCTCCGGCGGCACCACCACGACCACGCGGTCGACCACCGCCGAGGCCAGCATGGCCTCCACTGCCCGGTCCAGCATCGTGCGCCCGTCGAGTTCGACGAACGCCTTGGGCAGCGATTCGCCCAGACGTACACCACGGCCGGCCGCCGGAATGATTCCGACGACCGGCCCGTTGCGATCGCTCATCTGTAATTCTGCAGTTCGCGCGGCCGCTCAGGAAGCGGCGGCGAGCACCTCGTCGAGCAGGCTGTCGGCCTTGACGTCGTCCGTGCCCTCCGCGAGCGCGAGCTCGCCGACGAGGATCTGCCGCGCCTTGGCCAGCATCCGCTTCTCACCTGCGGACAGGCCGCGGTCCTGCTCCCGCCGCCACAGGTCACGCACGACCTCGGCGACCTTGTTCACGTCTCCGGAGGCCAACTTCTCGAGGTTGGCCTTGTACCGCCGCGACCAGTTGGTCGGCTCTTCGGTGTGCGGTGCGCGCAGCACCTGGAAAACCTTGTCGAGGCCTTCTTGCCCGACCACGTCGCGAACGCCGACGTATTCTGCATTATCCGCAGGTACCCGAACCGTCAGGTCGCCCTGGGCGACTTTCAGAACCAGATATTCCTTCTGCTCACCCTTGATGGTGCGCGTTTCGATAGCTTCGATCAGCGCCGCACCGTGATGGGGGTATACGACGGTATCTCCGACCTTGAAAATCATGTGTCCCGTGCCCCTTTCGATTCTTCGAGTTTAACACGTGCTTACGTCCGGCTCTCATCAACGGCGCAGGTCAGGGGCACAGACGCGTGCGCGTAGGACTTGACAGCCAACCGGTTACGTGCATCCGGTGATGTTCGACACACCGCCCGGAGCGGCCCTTCGCGGCCCCGCGGACGTGGCCCGAGGGGGACGAAAGCCCCGACTTCCGCCCCCGGCGCAGACTCGGCGCCCTTCGACTACTACTCTGCCTAGTGGATTGCGAGCCTTACTCGAGTGGAGGACAACCCGTGACTGCTCCCAAAGCGCCGACTCGCCGAGTCGCGACCGCTCTCGCCCTGGCCGCGGGTGCGGCGCTCACGCTGTCCGCCTGCGGCGCCGGTCAGATCAGCCAGACCGCCACCCAGGTGGCCGCGGTCAACGGCAACAGCGCCGAGCTCGGAAACATCGCGCTGCGCAACGTGCACGTGATCTACCCGGACTCCGAGGAGTACAGCCTCGAACCCGGCGGCAAGGCCGCGCTCGGCTTCACCGTGGTCAACCTGAGCGAGACCACCCCCGACGAGCTGACCCGCATCACCACCGACTTCGCGTCCTCCGCCACCGGCGTGTCCGGCCTGCGCATCGAGCCGCAGGCCTCGATCTCGGCCGGCCTGACCGGTGAAACCCTCGCCGAGGACGCGACCGCCGAAGCCGCGACCGACGAGTCCCCGCGCCCCGCCGAGGCCGCCGAGTCCTCCGACACCCCGTCCGTGGCCCAGGTCGAGCTCACCGGACTGAAGGAGGGCGTGCGCCCCGGCCTGACCATCCCGGTCACGTTCACCTTCGCCGAGGCCGGCGACGTCACCATGCAGGTCCCGGTCGACGCCGGCACGGACGTCGAGCGCAACGTCTCCGAGAAGTCG
>NZ_PCZU01000268.1:0-9196 GCF_002887785.1 Rhodococcus sp. ENV425 | reverse complement strand
CCGCTCGCCCCGGGCCCCGTTCTCGTGTCGGCCCCCGGCCCTAGGCTGACGTGGTGGCAAAGACGAAGTCGATCTACCGCTGCACCGACTGCGGGCACACCGTCGCGAAATGGGTCGGCCGCTGCCCCGACTGCGGGACGTGGGGTTCGATGGACGAGGCGCCGGCCCTGCCTGCCGCGGTGGCGTCGCGGCCCGGCACCTCGCTCGCCCGCGCCGGGGCCGCGGCACTTCTCCCCACGACCCCGGCCACGCCGCTGACCCTCGTCGACAGCCGGACCACCCACGCGAAGCCCACCGGCATCGAGGAACTCGACCGGGTGCTCGGCGGCGGCGTCGTTCCCGGCTCGGTGGTGCTGCTCGCCGGGGAGCCCGGCGTCGGCAAGTCCACCCTGCTGCTCGAGGTGGTCCACCGCTGGGCGCGGCGCGGCAGCGACGACCGGGCCCTCTACGTCACCGGGGAGGAATCGGCGGGACAGGTACGGTTGCGCGCCGACCGCACGGGTTCGGTGCACGAACGCGTCTTCCTCGCCGCCGAGTCGGATCTGGCGACCATCTTCGGACACATCGAGCGGGTCAAGCCGACGCTGCTGGTGGTGGACTCCGTGCAGACGATGCTCGCCGCCGACGTGGAGGGCGTGTCCGGCGGCGTCACCCAGGTCCGGGCGGTGACCAGCGCGCTGACCTCGCTCGCCAAGGCCAGCGGCGTCCCGGTGCTGCTCATCGGGCACGTCACCAAGGACGGTGCGGTGGCGGGTCCGCGTTCGCTCGAGCATCTGGTCGACGTGGTGCTGCACTTCGAGGGCGACAAGCACTCCACCCTGCGCATGGTGCGGGGGGTGAAGAACCGCTTCGGTGCCGCCGACGAGGTGGGCTGCTTCGAACTGACCGAGGGCGGCATCGTCGGTGTCAGCGACCCGTCGGGCCTGTTCCTGCACCATCGGACCGAGGAAGTGGCCGGCACGGCCGTCACCGTCACCATGGACGGCAAGCGGCCGCTGCTCGGCGAACTGCAGGCGCTGGTGGTGCCGACGCAGAACCCCGCACCCCGGCGCGCGGTCAGCGGCCTGGATGCGGCACGGGTCGCGATGGTGCTGGCGGTACTCGAGCGGCGATGCCGGCTGCCGCTCGGCAAGTGCGACGTCTACGCCTCGACCGTCGGCGGCATGCGCATCACCGATCCGGCCGCGGACCTGGCCCTGGCCCTGGCGGTCGCGTCGGCCGCACGTGAGCGCCCTCTGCCGCCGGGCACGGTGCTGCTCGGCGAGGTCGGCCTCGCCGGCGAGGTCCGCCGGGTCACCGGGGTCGGGCGGCGCATCGCGGAGGCGGGGCGGCTCGGATTCACCCGCGCGATCGTGCCGCACGAACCCGCGGCGGCCCCGGTGGGCGGCCGCACGTCGCGGTCCCCGGCCTCCGACGGGGATCCGATCGAGGTCGGCAACGTCGGCCAGGCGCTCGCCGCGCTGGGCATGTAGACGTGTCGGAACCGGATGCGAACATGTGTTCGTGTCCGGTCACGCGACCATCCTGCACGCCGATCTCGACTCGTTCTACGCATCCGTCGAGCAGCGCGACGACCCGGGCCTGCGCGGCCGGCCCGTGATCGTGGGCGGGGGTGGCGTCGTACTCGCCGCCAGTTACGAGGCCAAGGCCTGCGGCGTCGCGACGGCCATGCCCGGGCGCGCCGCCCGCGCCCTGTGCCCGGCGGCGATCGTCGTTCCTCCGCGCATGCACGCGTACGCGCGGGCCAGCCGCGCCGTGTTCACGGCGTTCGAGCAGACCACGCCGCTCGTCGAGGCCGTCTCCATCGACGAGGCCTTCCTCGACGTCGCCGGGCTGTGGCGAATCGGCGGCACCCCGGCCGACATCGCGGCCCGGCTGCGGCGCGACGTCGCCGAACAGGTGGGGCTGCCGATCACGGTGGGGGTGGCCCGGACCAAGTTCCTCGCGAAGGTCGCGAGCGGCGTCGCCAAGCCGGACGGGCTGCTGGTGGTGCCTCCCGACCGGGAACTCGAGTTCCTCCACCCGCTGCCTGTCGAACGCCTGTGGGGCGTCGGCAAGGTCACCGCCGCGACCCTGCACGCGCACGGCATCCGTCGCGTGGCCGACCTGGCGCGGGAGAGCGAGGTCGAGCTCGTCGCCCTGCTCGGCACGTCCATGGGACGTCACCTGCATGCGCTCGCCCACGGGCACGATCCGAGACCGGTCCGCCCCCACCACCGGCGCCGGTCCATGGGCGCGCAGCACGCCCTCGGCCGGCCCCGCAGCGCCGCCGGACACGATCCCGAGAAGGTCGACGGGACGCTGCGGATGCTGGTGGAACGGGTCACCGGCCGCATGCGCGCGGCCGGGCGGCCCGGTCGCACCGTGGTGCTGCGCCTGCGCTTCGCCGACTACACGCGGGTGACGCGGTCGCACACGCTGCGCGGACCCACCGCCCGGACGGACGTCGTCCTCGGCGCCGCGCGGGAACTGCTGGCGCAAGCGGGGCCGCTGGTCGCCGATCGGGGGCTGACCCTGATCGGCGTGGCCGTGTCGAATCTCGACTCCGCGGACACCGAACAGCTCGAGCTGCCGTTCGACGAACCGGCCTCCGACGGTGCGGCGGCCGGCCATCCGCCCGTCGACCGCCACGCGTTGGACGTCGTGCTCGACGACGTGCACGGCCGGTTCGGCACGCGGGCGCTCACGTCGGCCTCGCTGCTCGGCCGGCGTCCGCACCCGGCCGTGCCCCTCCTGCCGGAGTGACCGGGGCGGCTACACGGACGAGGTGCCGTGCGGCGACCTGGGTACCCCGTCGACGAAGTCCTTGGCCCTGTCGAAGTGCTGCGCGCCGACGGTGAGGAACAACCCGCGCGACGTCGCGACGACGACGTCCGGGTCGGCGAACGGTCCCTCGACGATGCGGGCCTCCGCGCTGGTGTACACCTTGCGGCGCACCGTCCCGTCGATCCGGGCGCGCAGCTCGAGCACCGACCCGAGCGGGATAGGCTTGGCGAAGTCGATCTGCAGGTGGCCGGTGACGACGGGCCGGCGCAGCACCATGCATGCCATGCCCTGCGCCTCGTCGAACGCCGTGCTCAGGATCCCGCCGTGGATGAAGCCGGGACCGCCCTGGTAGCGGTTCGCGACGTCGAGCATGCCGGTGATCTCGAGACCCTCGCCGAACGTGAACTGCATCGCCATTCCCGCGGGCTGGTCGTCGCCGCAGCCGAAGCACTTGCTCCAATGGGACGGAATCGGCGCGCCTGCCCCGGGATGGTCGTCGGGAAGCTTGGGAAGGGTGAGGTCGTCGGGCAGGGTCCAGGTACCGCTCATGGGGCAGTAATCTAGTCGGCGGTTCGGTCGGCTCCACCCGGCGGACCGACACGAAGTGACGTTCGCCGCACCGGCCGGACACGGGAAGGATCCATCGATGACCGATGTGGCACCGTCCGTGACGCTGCGCGAGACCATCGCCCGGCTCGCGCCCGGCACCGCCCTGCGCGACGGACTCGAGCGCATCCTGCGCGGCCGCACCGGAGGCCTGATCGTTCTCGGGTTCGACGACGACGTGGCAGCGCTGTGCGACGGCGGCTTCGAGCTGGACGTGGAGTTCGCCCCCACCCGGCTGCGGGAGCTGTCGAAGATGGACGGAGCGGTCGTGGTGTCCACCGACGGCGGCCGCATCGTCAGGGCCAACGTGCAGCTGGTACCCGATCACCGGATCCCCACCGTCGAATCCGGCACGCGGCACCGCGCCGCCGAGCGCACCGCGATCCAGACGGGCTACCCGGTGGTGTCGGTGAGCCAGTCGATGAGCATCGTGACCGTCTACGTCGACGGCCAGCGGCACGTGATCAACGATTCGGCGACCATTCTCTCCCGCGCCAACCAGGCCGTCGCGACGCTCGAGCGCTACAAGTCGCGGCTGGACGAGGTCACCCGGCAGCTGTCGGTGGTGGAGATCGAGGACTTCGTGACGCTGCGCGACGCGCTCACCGTCGCGCAGCGGCTCGAGATGGTGCGCCGCGTCTCGGTGGAGATCGAACAGGAGGTGCTCGAACTGGGCACCGACGGGCGGCAGCTGGCACTGCAGCTCGAGGAGCTGGTGGGCGACAACGACCTGGCCCGGCAGCTGATCGTGCGGGACTATCTGGCCGGCACCGAGGCGCCGCAGCTCGTCGCCGTCGAGCAGACCCTCGCCGCGCTGGACCGGCTCACCGACGTCGATCTGCTGGATCTGACGACGTTGGCGCGCGTGTTCGGGTATCCGGGCACGATCGAGGCGCTGGACGCGGCGACGAGTCCGCGCGGTTACCGCGTGCTGCATCGGGTGCCGCGGCTGCAGTCGTCGCAGATCCATCGGCTGGTCGGCTCGTTCGGGAGCCTGCAGGGCCTGCTGGCGGCGACGGCGGCGGACCTGCAGTCCGTGGAGGGCATCGGCGGGCTGTGGGCCCGCTACATCCGCGAAGGGCTGTCGCGGTTGGCGGAATCGTCCATCAGCGGCCCGTACGACTGATCCGCGAGCACGGCGGCGCGCCGGTCGGGCGGTGTCGGCCGGTCAGGCGATGTTGAACGGCTCCGGCGTGCTGCGCAGGCCCCCGAGCTGGCCGACCACCGTGTAGGCCCCGGCCGGAACCCGCTCCCGCGGTGCCTGGCAACCGGGCTCGGAGGTCGTTCCGGACCACTTCACCGCGAAGGCGGCCTGGTCACCCGGGGCCAGCTTGCGCACATCGGCGGTGGACTCGGGGAAGCAGTCGGTGTTCGCCCACAACCGCCGGCTGCCGTCGAGCGAGTAGACCAGCACCTGCTGCAGGCCCGCGCCGAGGTCGCGCTCGCAGGCGGCCGTGCCGATGTTCGTGATGACGATGGTGAACTCGGGCTCCTCGCCCACCTGGTAGTTGGGCCGGTCCGCGGTCACCCGCACGGCGAGCGACTGGTCCGGGCACTGCCCGGCCGCGACGGCGGACGCACTCGCCGCCGCGGAGCTCGAGGACCCGGCGGACCCCGACGTCGTGCTCGACTGCGACGACCCCGACTGCGACGACCCCGAATCGGAGCCTCCGGAGGACCCGCCGGGGCCGGCGGCGGCGACGCCGTCGGCCTCCTCGCTCCCGGTGCTGCTGGTGGGTGTGCGGGTGGTGCTGGTCTCGGACGTCAGGACGCCGGCGGCCGCCGGGTCGGGCTCCGGGTCGTCGCCCCCGCCGGTCAGGGACAGGACGAGCCACACGACGAGCGCGAGCACGACCACGCCGACACCCACGGCGAGCGCGCGTCGACGCCAGTAGATCTCGGGGGGCAGCGGCCCGGTCGGTTCAAGCACGCCTCACACGGTATGTGCCACCGGCGAGGCGTCGCCGCACCGAAGTCGGCGTGTCGCGTCAGTCGACGGTCACACCGATGTCGCCGACGTGTCCCTGCAACTGGACGTGACCGTCGGAGAGCTTGTAGGTCACGCCCGCGATGGCGCACTGCCCCTTGGCGATGCGCTCGGCGATGATCTGGGACCGCTGGCTGAGCAGCTTCCCGGTCTCCACCACGTGGCGGCCCTCGAGCTCGTCGACCGTGGACAGCCCGTCGTTGCGGCCCATGAGAATCGACGGCGCGACGCGCTCGACGATGTCCCGGATGAATCCCGGCGGGATGTCTCCCTTGTCGAGGGCGTCCAGGGTGGCCTTGACCGCGCCGCAGCTGTCGTGACCGAGCACGACGATCAACGGCACGTTCAGCACGCCGACCGCGTACTCGATCGAACCGAGCACCGCGCTGTCGATCACGTGTCCGGCGGTGCGCACGACGAACATGTCGCCGAGGCCCTGGTCGAAGATGATCTCGGCGGCCACCCGCGAGTCGCCGCATCCGAAGAGCACCGCGATGGGGTGCTGCTCGTTGACGAGGGTGGCACGGTGGTCGATGCCCTGGCTGGGGTGCAGCGGGGTACCACTGACGAAACGCTGGTTACCCTCGGTCAGGGCCTTCCACGCGGATATGGGGTTGGAGTTAGGCATAAGGGCATTATCCATCCCTTACTGTGACGCATCCCGCTCGGTGGAGTTACCGCGGGGCTAAATCGGGCCGACAACGGGACGGGAGGATGTGAGAGATGCCGGTCGATGCGACCGCCCTGCTGCGCTGGTACGCCGCCGAGGCGAGGGATCTGCCGTGGCGCGAGGAGGGCGTCACCGGGTGGCAGATCCTGATGAGCGAGGTGATGCTGCAGCAGACGCCGGTGGCCCGCGTGGCACCGATCTGGCTGGAGTGGGTGCAGCGGTGGCCGGTGCCGTCGATGATGGCCGCGACGAGCCAGGCCGACGTCCTGCGCGCCTGGGGCAGGCTCGGATATCCGCGCCGGGCGCTGCGGCTGCACGAGTGCGCCGGGGTCCTGGCCACCGAGCACGGCGACGTGGTCCCTGCCGACGTGGACGTGCTGCTGTCGCTGCCGGGCATCGGCGCGTACACGGCGCGGGCGGTCGCCTGCTTCGCGTACGGCCGGCGCGTCCCGGTGGTGGACACGAACGTCCGTCGCGTCGTCGCGCGGGCGGTGCACGGTGCCGCCGAACCCGGTAATCCGTCGGTCACCCGGGACCTGGCCGACGTCGAATCGCTCCTGCCGCGAACCCGCGAGCGGGCGGCGACGTTCTCCGCAGCCCTGATGGAACTCGGTGCGACCATCTGCACGGCCCGCTCGCCCGACTGCGCCCGGTGCCCGCTGCCGCGGTGCGCATGGGTGGAGGCCGGCCGGCCCGCCCACGACGGCCCGCCGCGACGGGTGCAGAAGTTCACGGGCACCGACCGTCAGGTGCGGGGCAAGCTCATGGCCGTACTGCGCGAGAGCGACGTCCCGGTCGAGCGGCCGGTGCTGGACCGGGTGTGGCTCACGGATCCGGGGCAGCGCGACCGGGCGCTGCACTCGCTGCTCGTGGACGGTCTCGTGGAACAGACCGACGACGGACGTTTCGCGCTCGCCGGCGAAGGCCTCGCCGGCCAGGCGTGATCAGGCGAGGGTACGGAGGAATCGTTCGACCTCGGCGCGGTATTCGTCGGGGCGTTCGTCGTGCACCAGGTGCCCTGCGCCCGGAATCCGGGCGTACCGGGCCCCGGGGTGCTCGTCGGCCATCCGCCGCATCTGTCCATCCGGGGTGATGGTGAACTCCCCCTCGACGAGCAGGGCAGGCACCGAGATCGACCGCCACTGGTCCCAGAAGTGCCGGGCGCCCCACTCCTCGGAGATGTCGCGGAAGGTGGCCACCTCGCCGTGCAGGTACCAGCCGTCGGCCCGATGCTCGAAGGAGTCGAGGAAGTACCGCCCGGCGACGTCGCCGAAGTAACCGACGACCGCCTCCTCGTCCGGGAACGGCTGCGGCCACCGCGCGATCATCGCGGCCCAGTCCGCCGCGGTGCGGCCCCGGAAGTCGGGGGCCATGTCCTCGACGACGAGCGCGGCCACCCGGCCGGGGTGCGCGGCGGCGAAGCACCACCCGTGCAGGGCGCCCATCGAGTGCCCGATCACCACCAGCGGTTCACCGATGCCGTCGAGGTGCGCGGCGAGGTCTGCGACGAACGCCTCGGTGGTGAGCCGATCCGGGGCGGGACGGCCGTGGCCGGCGGCGTCGAAGGTGTGGACGTGGCCGTGCGCGCGCAGCCACGGCAACTGCCGGCGCCACGTGCGGGAGCTGCCCATCAGGCCGTGCAGCAGCAGGATCGGCCGCCCGGAACCACCTTCGTCGTGCAACACAACCGCCAAGGTAGCGGAGTACGCTCGCCGCCATGGCAGTGGTGAAGATCAATGCAATCGAGGTCCCCGAGGGCGCGGGCCCGGAACTGGAGACGCGCTTCGCGCATCGCGCGCACACCGTGGAGAACTCGCCGGGCTTCCTCGGTTTCCAGCTCCTGCGGCCGGTGCAGGGCGAGACGCGCTACTTCGTGGTGACCCAGTGGGAGTCGGAGGAGGCGTTCGCGGCGTGGCGGGACGGCCCGGCCCGGCAGGCGCACGCCGGTGAGGCGAAGCGGCCGGTCGCGTCGGGGGCGTCGCTGCTCGAATTCGAGGTCGTGCTCGACGTCAAGGCCGCCGGCGAGGACACCGATCAGGGCTGAGCGCGCCGCCGTGAACGCGCAGCGCTCTTTCAACTACCCGCACGTCGGCGCCACGCGCGGCAGGGTTCCGGCAGGGTTCCGGCACGCGCACCTCACCCGCCGCCTCGGCTCGGGCGACGTCGCGTTCCGCACCGCCGTTCGGGCACTGGAAAGCTGGAACATGCAGCGGCATGCGGGGTTTCGCGTCGATGCGAATACTCCGCGGCCGCGGGCGGGGCTGGAGGTACGGCTGGATCCACGGTTCGGTCCGGCGCGCTGGGGTGCGTGGTGCCGCGTGGTCTACGTCGTCGACGAGCCGGATCGCCGCGGTTTCGCGTACGGCACCCTCGACGGTCACCCCGTCAGCGGTGAGGAGGCGTTCGTCGTCGAGCGACGGCCCGACGGCGCGGTGTTCGGCCACATCAGCGCCGTCTCCCGCCCCGGCCGATGGTTCCCCCGCCTCGGCGCGCCGGTCCTGCCGCTCGCTCAGCGGTGGATGATGGGCCGCTACCTCGACGCGCTCGCCGGACGGTGACCCACACCGCGGGTGCGCGGGTGCCGGGGACGACACGGTCGTCGCCGCAGCGGGTGCGCACCCGCGGTGGTGGAATCGCTCAGGATTCGAGTGCCGCGTCGAGCGTGATGTCCACCCCGGTCAGTGCCTTGCTGACCGGGCAGCCCTCCTTGGCACCCTGCGCGGCCTTCGCGAACCCGTCGGCATCGAGGCCGTCGACCTCGCCGCGCACCGTCAGCTTGATGCCGGTGAGCCGGAAACCGCCGTCCGGGTCGGGGCCGAGCGAGACGTCGGCCGTGACGTCGAGGCTCTGCGGCGTGCCGCCGGCCTCGGCGATCAGCGCCGAGAGCTGCATCGCGTAGCACGACGAGTGTGCCGCGGCGATGAGCTCCTCCGGACTGGTGGTGCCACCGGCGTCCTCGGCGGCCCGCTTGGGGAACGAGACGTCGAACGTGGCGCGGCCGGAGCTGGTGAGTTCGACCTGTCCGGCGCCGTCCTGCAGGCCACCGTTCCAGGCGGTGCGAGCGGTACGTGTGGGCATCGATCGGTCCCTTCGTCGTGGGGTGTCCTCCCCCGCCGAACCTACGCCACGTCGCGCGGCCCGGCTCCGGTTCTGCACGGCGGCGGGCC
>NZ_PCZU01000043.1:56483-72767 GCF_002887785.1 Rhodococcus sp. ENV425 | reverse complement strand
ATCACGGGCACCGGAAACGGTGTGCGGCGGTGGTGTTGGTGCGGCCCGCGTACACGACCATGACGTGTTCGAGGTGTTTCGCAAGAGCCAAGCAACCCCTCGGACTCGAGGAACGAATTTTCCGATGCCGAGCATGCGGGCACACCGCGTGCCGGGACCGGAACGCTGCCAGAGTGGTTCTGGCTGTGGCGGAGCGTGGCCACACCGGTGTCGACGACGTGAGTCAAACGGATCACCTCCCTCCGGGTGGTGGTGGTGGTGGTGGTGCGGTTGCGGTCCGAGTCGGGAATCTCCTGCCTTCGGGAAGGAGGGGCGTTAATCGTGCTCCTTCGGGTCGGCGGGGTATCAGGTGGAAACCGGCGATGTCATCGTCTCCCGGGCTTCTTCAACAGCATCGACCTGTTTGTGGTCGAGGGTGAAGCGGTAGGAGCCCATCATGAGCAGGCAGGCGATCCCGATACCGACCAGCACGATGATCGGTACGGCACCGGCGCGATACGACCCGGTGGCTCCGTAGATCTGTCCGAGCAGGAAGATGCCGAATGCCGCACCCTGGGCGTAGAGGAAGTAGATGAATCCCAGCACCCGACCGTACGAGTGCTTGGGGAAGTATCGGCTCACCATGTAGGCGGCGAGGTCGCCCTCGGATCCCAAACCCAGGCCGATCAACGCGGAACCCACGAAGAGCAGGCCGATCTCCGACGAGGTGATCATGAGGAAGACTCCGACTGCGCACAAAGCGAAGATGATCGAGCCGATGACTGGAGCGTAGAACCGGTCGAGCAGGTAGCCGACGAGCAGACGAGCGGAGATCGACGCCAGGCTGAGTACGGACAGGATGGAAACGGCAGCCCCCTGGCTGATGCCCTTGTCGGTGGTCATCGGCACGACCTGTGACATCAGACCGAAGGTGGCCGAGGACACCACGAAGATCGCGACGGAGAGCAGCCAGAACTGTCGGTATTTCCGCGCCACGGTGAGGAGGGACTCCCCGGCCATCCGGCCCTGCAGACGTGCGGCTGCGCGCTCGGCATCGTGTTCGGCGGGCATCCGGGTGACGAATGCGTAGACCGACGCCGGGATGACGGTGCACACGGCGCCGATGACGAGGAAGGCGAGGCGCCAGCCACCCATGCCCAGCACCCAGTTCGCGAGATAGGGCATCAGTACCCCGCAGGCGCCGAGACCGGCCATGAGGACGCCCAGCGCCATGCCACGGCGATCCTGGAACCACGCGCTGACCACGGTGGAGTGCGCCACCGGATTCACGGCGCCCGCGCCGGCACCGATCACGATGCAGAGGGCAAAGAAGAGCATTTCGTTGTTCGGAAGTGCGGACATCAGCATGAGGCCGATTCCGAACGCCAAGGCCATCGGTACCGAGGGCATCCTCGGACCGTAGCGGTCGATGAGGAAGCCGAGGATGACGATGCTGACTCCGACCATCACCGTCTCGATGGACAGGCCGTTGGCGATGACGCTGCGGTCCCATCCGAACTCCTCGGTCATGGGCTTGCCGAGGACGTTGAACAGAACGTTGACCGTGCTGGTGCCGAACAACAGGGTGACAAAGCCGGTGATGACGTACCACCAGCGATTCAAGTGCCGCGTGGGCGCCTGCAACCCAGTCGTGCCGACTGCGCTCATGGAAGCTCCTGTGATTGATATCGGTGGTCGGGGCGGCGATGCTGCGCACGGAACCACGAGGAGTGGTCTCCGTCACACGATGAGAACATAAGGACAGTCCAATGTAAAGGACAGTCCAAAGCGTTCGGATGACGTGGGACAGGAGGCAACATCGTGCTGCACATGCGGCGCAGCGTGCTCCTGTGGGCGGAGCCCGGGTGGGCCGCTGATCCAGCGGAAGTCCTCCGGAGTTCCTTCGATAGGTCATACCATTGGACTGTAGGGCCTCGGTCTAGGTACAATCGATCGGTGATTTCAATCACAAAGAGGTGGGAGTGCCGTGGACAACGAGGTCGGGATGCGATGCGAAGGTGAGTCGGATGACTTCACGTATCTCGTAGAGCGAGCCGCCGAGTGCCTCTGTACGGCCGGCAAACTGCTGGGCGACCAATCCTGCGACATGCGCTCTTCCGCCCTGTCCTCTTCCGCCCTGTCGGTGTCGCTGGCCATGGCACGGCGTCGACTCGCCAGGGCGCTGACCGAGGGACGGGTGACCGGAACGGACATCGAGGACGCGTGTCGAGTTCTCGTCCGCATCGAACACCTCGAGGAGGAGTTCGCCAAGGTCGAGGCGATTCGTCCTGTCGCCGAAGTGGTCGAGGTGCACGACGCGGCACTCCAACTTCGGGAGCTTCCGCCGCGCGAGATCATCGAGTCGGCTCCAGAGGCCGTCTGCACCGCGTTGCCGTTCGCACGCTCGTTGATTTCCGCGGTGTCGGGCACTCGGTGGCAGCCGCGCCGCCTCTATCTGCGGCCCGAACTCGACGGCTCCCCACTGGACTTCTCCGACTACGTAGACTCCGCCGAACTCTCGTTGGTGGAGGCACCTCTGGAAACCGAGCTGGTACGTCGACGGGTTCCGGCGCTGGTTGCGGCCCCGGCCGATGACAACCGCACACACAAGGAGATGGTCAGTGCGTCCCGGACGTCGGCGTACGTTGCTGCGCCGGTCATGTCCGGGGGAAAGGTCATCGGGCTGCTCCATGCCGATCGTCCTGGGTCGACCGATGCGCTCGACCCGGGTGATCGAGACCGATTGGACACGTTCGCAACCATCCTGGCGATCATTTACGAACAGGCCGTTCTCAAGCATCGATTACAACTACAGCGTGCACGGATCGAGAAGTCGTTCGACGCAACTCAGGCCATGCTCGATCGGATCTCGAAGGCCGACGCGATTCTCTCCCGCCGTGCCGAAGGTCCGGCGGACGGTGCCGATGGCAAGCCCGACGACCACCATGTGGTCGAACTGGCTTCGGTACTGACCTTCCGGGAACGCGAGATCCTCTCCCATCTCGCCACCGGAGCAACGAACAGCCAGATCGCCCGAGCGCTGGTCATTTCCGAGGGCACCGTGAAATCGCACGTGAAAGCGGTACTCAAGAAGCTGCACGCACCTACGCGCGCTGCCGCGGCTGCTCTCTACTCGGGCCAGGCTCGACGACAGCGATGAAGGAGAAATCTCAGGGGCAAAGAGCCGCCCGGGCCGCCGTCGACCGCGAATTGTCACACGCCGTCATCGCCCTCCTCGACCAGCTCCGGAACACCTACGGCGTCGGCCCGCGTACCTGCAAGACTCGGTCGGAATCTCTCGACACTCGAGTGACACTGCTGGACGAAGCCACCGAATCTGCGTTCACCGTGCTTACCGAACTCGACCCCGAGCGGCAACGGGCACTCGGTCGACTCATCGTCGATCTCCAGGACTTGCGCCGGCGAATCCGCGCGGAGCATTCCGGACCGGAACATGTGTTCTCTCCCCACGACTTCGCCGGCGCGATCCGTCGTCTTCGCGGAGCCGAGTCGGTCGCCGGTCTCCGCAAACTCATCTGCCGAGAAGTGGCGCACACCGCCCACCTCGACCGAATACTGTTGTCCGAGGTACACAACGGAACGTGGACAGCGCTCGAACTCTACAGCGTGGCAAGGACGGAAGAGGTACTCCAGTTGCCGCACGCCCTACCCCTCACCTCCGAATCGGCCGAGGGCAGGGCCTGGGAGACACGGTCGGCGGTACTCGCCGGATCGGACGCCGACATCGGACCGAGCCCGGAGGTTGCGCAGATGCTCGCCTCGAGCTCGTACGTGGTGGCTCCGATCACCGTGTCGACGGGTGTGATCGGGCTCGTGCACGGAAGTCGCACCACCGGTGAAGCGTTGGATGCGGTGGTACGAGATGTGGTTGGCGCATTCGCGCGAAGTTCCGGAACGCTGTTCGAACGGGTGATGCTCGCCGATTGCCTCAGCGAACAGAAGAATCTGATAGTCCAACGATTGCAGCAGGAGGCCAGGGAAGCCGAGCTTCTCGAGCATGCCGATGTGCATTTCGTCGACGAGAACTCCACTCGGTGGGCCGTCGCGCCGGCGGGGGGCTTGAACGAAGACCTGGGTACCCCGGTGCTCGGCTCTCTGACTGCTCGTGAACGCGAGGTCTTCGCACTGGTTGTCCGGGGCGCCTCCAACGCCGACATCGCCGAGGAGTTGGTGATCAGCATCTTCACGGTGAAGACACACGTCAAGAAGATTCTCCGAAAACTGGGCGCGATGAATCGGTCCGAAGCCATCTACCGCTACCTCGAGATGACAGGCTCGCGGTAGGCAGCTCGAGTCCTTTCGCTGACGGGCAGATACGCGGCGGCCAGCGATCTCGAAGTGCACGACTCCTTCGTGGCCTGCCGTCCGAGGTCGGCTCCCGATGAGCCGCCCCGGGCGGCGGTAGCCGATCAGGCGTCGGCAACCGATTCGGCTGCCTGTTTGCGGAGGAGGAACTTCTGGATCTTTCCGGTCGCGGTGGTAGGGAGTTGATCCACAACCACGAGCTTTTCCGGAATCTTCTGCATCATGGCCTTGCGTTCGTTCCGGAGGAAGTCGGCCACCTCCTCCAGAGTCGGCGCGGAGCCGTTGACGACGATGAAGGCGCACACCTTCTCGCCGAGGCGGGCGTCAGGCATCGACACCGCCGCTGCCGCAATGATCCGCGGATGTGCCAAGAGGTGCTCCTCCACCTCCCGTGCCGAGATATTCATGCCTCCCCGGATGATGAGGTCCTTGATTCGTCCCGTGACCCGGAGATAGCCGTCCGCGTCGACGCGGCCGAGATCACCGGACGCGAGGAATCCCCGGCCGTCGACCGCCGCGGCCGTGCGCTCGGGATCACGCCAGTATCCGAGGAAGATGCCCGGTCCTCCGTAGAAGATCTGACCTTCCTCGCCTGCCGGCAGGACGGTCCCCTCTCCGTCGCGGATCTCGAGATCGACACCGTCGAAAGCCCGCCCGTCGGAGGAGAGCACCTTCTCGACGGGATCGTCGACGCGCACGGCCGTCACCAGAAGTCCCTCACTGCTGCCGTACACCGGAAGGAGGGTGCAATCGGGGAGCGCCGCCTTCCAATTCCGCAGTAGGGTTTCGGGGATCGGGGCCCCGGCGCTCACCCAGAGTCGCATCGAGCTCAGGTCGTGAACTGCGCCGGCCTCGATCGCCCCGAGCGCCATCTGGAGGAACGGCGTCGCAGCCATGCTGACCGTGGTCCTGTACTCCGCGATACGTCGAAGTCCCTCGTGCGGCTCCCACACGTCGAGAAGGTGAATTCCGCTTCCGAGGATCAACGGTGTCGCCACTCCCACGGCGAGCCCGGTCGCATGCGTCACCGGGGACGGCATGAAGACCACATCGTCGGAATTCAAGCCCATCACCTCGCGACCGAGACCGTAGACGGTGAAGGACAGGGTGTTGAACGTGTGCTGGCAACCTTTCGGGCGTGATTCCGTCCCGGAGGTGTAGATGATTGCGTGGGCGGCATCCGCCGACGGTGGCGATCCGAGCTCGTCGTTACCGGGCACATGGTCGCCGGCGATCAGCGAATCGAACGCGAGCTCTCCAACGCCTACCGCCCCGCGTACGACGACGACGTGCTCGAGTCCGGTCACCTCGCGGCGTACCTCGGTCAACATGTCGGCATAGCGGAACTTGCGGAATTCCTCGGTGACGAAGGAGATCTTGGCGCCGGAGTGCTCGAGGACGTAGCGCACCTCGTCATGTCGGTAGACCGGCATCGTGGGCACCAGAACGGCGCCGATCCGGGCCACGGCCACATAGATGACGACGAATTCGTTCCAGTTCGGCAGCTGCACCTGCACCCGGTCGCCAGGGGCGACTCCGAGTTTTCTCAGGGACGCCGCGAGACGGTACGCCTGCGCGCGAAGCTCGCTGCGGGTGAGCACGCCGTAGCCGTCGGTGACGGCGACGAAATCCGGATCTGTCTCCGCCCAGCGGTCGATGTGCTCGGTCAGGCATTCGTCGCGCCAGTAACCGTGCGACCGGAACGCGTGCAGAGTGCTCGCGCTGTAGCGGTCCTCGGGGAGGATTGCCCCTGAGTGCTCCATGACATCCATGTGCAGATCCTTGCTTTCAGGTGCCCCTCCGCAGCGGGAGGCGGGCCCAAGTTGGTGGTCGAATCATGATGTCGACCGGAATGAGGGAAAAGAACTGTTCGGCCGCGATCTCAGCCTTCCGGGCGAAGGAAATGCCTCGATGGGATGAGCCGTCGGGTGTGGGCGCGGATATGCCGCATCCCCACCCGCGTGGTCCCAGGTAGATCGACTTCGGGGGAGGTACGCCTCGACTGCTTCGGGGCCCAGCTCGCCTGCACCCGGTGTATCGGTCCCGCCGGGACTACCCGGTCGGATCGTCGAGCGCGCGCCCTGCCGCGTCCACGTCGGCCTCGGCGTCTTCGGGGCCGTGCCAGACCACGTGTACGTCGTTGGGAGATTCCTCGGTGGTCATGACGCGCGAGGTGGGTGCGCGCCACTTACCTCCGATGAGGAAGGCGTAGTTGTTCTCGGTCATGGCCGGTCCCTGTCGTCAGTTCGAGTTGTTTTGTGAATACGCACTTCTGCGGCAGAAGCGACGTGTTCGCGCGCCCGTCCTCCATGTCGGTCCCTTGGCGGTGGTCGTGCACCTTCCGAGGGACGGCGATGTCGAGCTCGGCTCGACACAGGGTCTTGTCGGCTGCTAGTCCTGCATCACACCGGATCCCGGGGAGTGCACCTCGGCCGTCACCGGTCGACCGGCCGTCGTGCGAGTCAGGAAGCGCTCGCGGGCAATAAGATAGAAAGGGAAGGCCATCGACACGCCGATGTAGGACAGGAGCACGAATACCACGCCCCACTTCCGGCCCATGCCGATCCGAGCGGTGTCCGTGAGCACCCACACAACGAATACCGTCCACGCGATCAACATGTCGATACTCAGGAAGGCAGCTGTTCCGCCAGGTGCGAGACCATCACCGAAGAATGCCACCGGGTTGAGGATGTTGCCGCCGTCGCCGATCCAGTCGAACGCGAATGGCCACGTCAAGAGTACTGCAGCGATCCCGACGACGAGGTAGAAGGCGTGCCTGACGTTCATCGTGGTGTCCCCGCGCATCCGAGTCGTCATCGACTCACCTACTGTCTGCGACGCGGATGTGAATCTCGTTGTCGCTGTCGTCGACGACGAGCTGGCAGGACAGGCGGGACTCGTCGTCCGCGGCGTCCAGATACGCGATCAGATCCGTCTCTTCGTCGGTCGGTGGGGTGAAGCAGTAGCTGTACTTCTTGGGGAGGTGAACGTGGCAGGTCGCGCATGCACAACTGCCGCCGCATTCGGCGACGATGCCGGGAAGATTGTTGCGCAACGCGGCGTTCATCAACGTCTCGCCGGGTTCGACGTCAATCCGCGCCGATGTCCCGTCCGGCAGATGGTACGTAACTTTCGTCATGTGCTCCGGGTGCTTTCTCACTTGAGGGTGGTGCGCCGAGTGCGATCATCGCCTCGGCACACCCCCTGGTCAGGCGAAGGTCAGATGGACGGGAAGGTGCCGTAGCCCGCCGACGAAGTTGGTCTGGATCATCTTGGGCTCCCCGGTTACCTCGACGCGGCGAAGCTTCGGCAGCAGTTCCTCGAGCATGACCCGCATCTCGAGCTTCGCGAGATGTTGTCCGATGCACATGTGCGGTCCGTACCCGAAAGCGATCTGCTTGTTCGGACGCCGGTCGATGTCGAAGGTATCGGGGTCGTCGAACACTTCTCCGTCGCGGTTGCCGGACTGAAACAACAGCATCAGGCGGTCGCCGGCTTTGATCGTGCGCCCGCGGAGTTCGTAGTCGCTGAGAGCGACGCGGGTGAACTGCTTCACCGGCGATACGATGCGCAGCGCCTCGTTCACCAGGTGCGGTACCAGGTCGAGATCGCCCCGCACTCGATCGAGGACGTCGGGACGCAGGGCCAGTTGTTGCAGGCATCCCGCGAGTGTGCTCGCTGTCGTGTCGTGGCCCGCGGTCGCAATTGCAACAAACCATCCGTAGGCGAACGTCTTGGGGAAATACTCGCCGTTCGCATCCTTGGCAACCGCGATGAGGGTCGCGAGATCGTCTCGCGGTTCGGCTCGCCTGTTCTCGACGAGAACATCGAAATAGGCGTAGAAGTCCGAGATCGCGGCCGCCCACTGCTGGGCTGCGGCATCGGGAGACACGTTTTCGATATCCTCGCGCGTCGCTTCCGGGTCTGCGACCCCGAAGAGGTCCTGGGTCAGCGCCATCATGCGCGGTTCGTCCTCGACGGGGACACCGAAAAGCGACATGATGACGTGCAGCGGGAAGAACACCGCGAATTCCTGCACGGCGTCCAGATCGTGGCTCCCGGACACGAGGCGATCGACGGAATCCTTCGCGGTCTCGCGAATGCGTTCTTCCCACTTCTTGAGGTTCGCCGGTCGGAACCAATCGAACGCGACATCCTTGATGGTGGTGTGTTCCGGAGGGTCGAGATAGGGCAACGCATCCAGGATGCGGAGACTTCCCCCGGTGAGCTTCTTTGTGAACTCGTCCCCGGCCTGGTTGGCGAGAATGGGATTGTGGGAGCCCTTGGTCTCGCCCCCACCGGCACTGAATATGTGCGGTTGTCGCTCGATCTCCATCAGATCGGCATGCTTGCTGACGAGCCAGAGTGGGTCGTATCCCTCCACCCGTCCCTGCGCGAGCGGCTGATTCTCGCGCAGCCACCGGTAGGCTTCGTGCAGCTTCGTGTCATCGCTGTGTCCCTCGGGGAGCACGATCTGTCGTGCGATCTCGTCTGGAATCGATGCAATTTCTGCGGACTCGATCGTCGTCATGATCAACCTTCTCTCTGGGTGGGGGTTGAACAGTGTCAGGACGTACCGGCGCTCTCGTTGCACGTCCTCTCGTGCTGGACTCGAGTCTCATGCAATTGCGGTGCCGTCGCGTCACCCAGGTGAGGGGTTTTGCCCCCGCTTCGGAGGCAGTTCTCAGGCCGCGGATATTCCCCCGTTGACGCTGATGGCCTGACCGGTGAGCCGTCGTGCAGCGGGGGAGGCGAGGAAGACCGCGAGTGCTGCCAGGTCCTCGGATTCGGGGACGCCGAGGTGCGCTTGTTGGGCGGCCTTGGCGAACAGTTTGGCGCTGAATCCGTCGGAGGTGATCCGCTCGGTCGAACCGGTGCCGGCGACCAGTGACGGGGTCAGGACGTTGGCTCGGATCCCGTTGCGTTTGGCTTCGATGGCGAGGGTTCGGGTGAACATCACGATCGCCGCCTTGGCTGCTCCGATGACCGCTTCGCCGGGCGTGGCGGTCTTCGCGGCATCCGAGGCGACGTTGATGATCACCCCGGACTTCCTTGCAGACATGTGCGGAACGATTTCGCTCGCAAGGTACATGCACGGCAGTGCGAGTTGGTTGAAGATGCGTGCGATGTCGTCGGTGGGGATGTTCGCGAAGAGTTCCGGCCGGGTGTCGGCGGCCGTCGTGGAGACCAGGATGTCGACGCCGTCCAGGACCCGTTCGGCCTCGGACGCGATGTGCGTGGCGCCGTCGACGGTGGTCGCATCGGCGGACAGGAAGGTCACGTCGCACGACGAGTTGGCGGACGAGATGCGTTCTCGGGCAGCAGCTCCACGTTGCGATCCGCGACCGACGATCATGATCCGCGGTACGCCGGTCTGGGCGAGACCCACGGCGGTCGCCAGGCCGATTCCGGCTGTGCCTCCCACGACCAGGGCGCTGCTGTCCTTCAGTTCCTTCGGTGCTGCAATGTCACGCGTGTTCATTCGTGTAGTCCGTTCGGGAGTGGTGGGTCAGAGCGATACCGTGCCGCGGGCGAAGATGTCCTTGGCGATGATGCGCTTCTGGATCTCGGCCGTGCCGTCGGCGACGAGGTAGGCGGTGACGTCGCGGTATCTCTGCTGCAGAGGTGATTCGGTCGAGTAGCCGAGGTTTCCGTGTACCCGCATGGCGAACTCGATCGCGTTCTTGGCCACGACGGGCGGCCACCACTTGCTCATCGACGCGAGGGCGGTGTGCGGTTGAGCGGTTTCCCGAAGCCACAGCGCCCGATAGCAGATCCAGCGAGCGCCCTCGAGGTAGGTGGCGTGTTCGGCGAATTGGAACGCGAGGCCTTGGTGTTCGGAGAGCGGCTGCCCGAAGGTTTCCCGATGCCGGGCGTAGTCGGCGGCCTCCTCGAGGCTCTGTTTCGCGGCTCCGAGACACATCAGCCCGAGGGCGGCACGACTGAAGTCGAAGTGCTCCATGACCGAGTGGAAGCCTTTGCCGAGTTCGCCGACGAGATGCGATTCGGGGACGAAGACGTCGGACAGGTGGATGCTTCCCCAGCCCAGCGGGAGGCAACCCATGCCCGGCATGTGGCTGAGTGTGACTCCGTCCGCGTCGAGCGGGACGACGAAGCAGCTGACGCCCCGCGCCCGCTCCGATCCGGGTTCGCGGGCATAGACGAGTGCCGCGGTGGCGTTCATCGCCCACGAGATCGCGGTCTTCTCACCGGTCAGGCGCCACCCGCCCTCCACGGCGGTGGCGGTGGTGCGAAGGGCGCTCGCGTCGGATCCCGAGCCCGGCTCGGTCAAGGCTATGGCGACGGTCTGTTCGCCGCGAATCAGGGGCGGGAGGTAACGCTCCTGGACCTCGTCCCGGCACAGCGCCAGCTGGGAGGCGACCAGACCGATCTGTACGGGAGCCGATGCCATGTTCACGTCGCCGTATGCGAGAGTCTCGGTGGCGATTCCGAGCAGAATCGGATCTTCGGTGCCGGTCCCGCCGTATTGCTCGGGTAGCCCGATGCCCAGCAGGCCGATGTCGCCGAGTCTTTTCAGGATGTCGAAGGGAAAGTCCGTCGATGCGGCTCGGTCGCGGTAGCCGGGGAGGAGGACGCGGTCGCTGAACGCTGTCAGCGTCTTTCGGAACTCCTCGTGCTCGTCGGTGAATGCGAAGGAAACCATCGGAGTGTGCTCCTGTGCGTGATTCGATCGGGGGTGATCACGGCGAGGGAAGTGCTGACGCACAATGTGAAGGCGAGTGGACCTGTTCCCTGCCGAAAAGAACTCTAGGTTTGAATAGTAGGTCGACAAAGTTCAAGTGGCAAGAGGTGTGCGGTCGACGCAGGGGAGCGCGGCACTCGACGGCTTCGGCCGCGAGGAGCTCAGTCGTTCAGTGGCCGGTCTCGATGTCGCCGACGGCGTGGCGGACGAGTTGCAGGTGTGCGATCAGCGATTCCAGAGTCTCGGTGTCGACCGAGGTGAGACCGAACCGGGCGCCGGCGAGTCGATCGTTCGCTTCCTCGACCACGTCCAAGCCGGCCGGGGTGAGAGTGGCGAGGACGGTCCGGCGATCCGTCGCATGAGCATGACGTTCGACGAGGCCGGCCTTCTCGAGTTGGTCGACCGCCATCGACACCGTGGTGGGATGGACCATGAGGTACTTGCTCAGCTTTCCGAGTGGGCGAGTTCGATCCTCCGAGAGTTGCAGCGACGTCAGAATGAGATAGGCGTTGCGCGACAATCGAAGTGAGCGCAGTTCCCGGTCCATGGCGCGGACGACCCACTGATGCGTACGAAGTAGGGCCATCGTGGTGGCGAACTCCAGTTCGGCCGAATCCCGCCGTTCCGACCACTCGGCGCGCATCCAGTCGATCACGTCGCGGCTGTCGCGGGCAGGCGTCGGCCGTTCACTCGCCACTACGCGTCCTCTCGTCGTCGCCGAACCGTGTCTCGCACCGACAGTCAGTTGTATCGGGATTCGATGATAGCGACAGGGGCGTCGACTGCCGGTGCGCGAACGGCTCTCAGCTGTGCGAGAGAACGATCTTCCCGAACCCGCTTCCCTGCTCGAGGTGCTTGTGTGCGGCGGCCGCTTCGGCGAGAGGGAACACCGCGCTGATGGGCAGTGGGGGGACTGTTTCGGCGTCCAGCAGACGGAGGAGGCCCGTGAAGTCGTGCGGGCTGCCCATCGTGGTCCCGATCAGTTCGTACTGCCCGAAGTAGAACGGGCGGACGTCGAGGGTGGCGTGTTCGCTGCGTGACGCCCCCAGCACGACCAATCGGCCCCCTGGTCGCAATGCGGCGATGGACTGTTCCCACGTCCCGACGGAGTCCAGGACGAGATCGAAGCCCTGGCCATGGGGTGAGAGTCGGCGAGCGGCGTCCGGCCATGTGGGGTCGGTGTACAACACGCCGTTCGTCGCGCCGAGTTCCTGCGCCTGCGCGATCTTGGACGTGGACGAGGAGGTGACGGTGACGCGCGCGCCCACGGCGGCCGCGAGCATCACGGCCATGGTCGCCACGCCGCCACCGGCGCCGAGGACCAGGAGGCTTTCGCCGGCGCGGAGGCGGCCGCGCGTGAACAGGGCGCGATAGGTGGTGAGTCCGACGAGGGGCAGTGCAGCGGCCTGTTCCCAGGTGAGGGTGCGGGGCTTGGGCGCGACGCAGTCCTTCGGGACTCGGACCAACTCGGCGTAGGTGCCGCGCTGGTGATCACCGAGAATCTCCCACTGCGCGCCCGGTGCGGCTTCGCGATCGCCCCACCACAGTGACGGGAGAACGAGGACCTCCTCGCCGGTGTCCGTGCGGATACCCGCGCCGTCCGCGCCGAGGATGTGCGGCAGGGGTGACGAATACCTGCCCTGTCGCACCAGGACGTCGTGCCAGTTGAGCGCGGCCGCCTTCAGTTCGACGGTGACCCACCCCGGCGCGGTGGTCGGATCGGGGATCGATTGCCACTTCAAGACATCAGGTCCTCCGAACTCCTGCATCACGACGGCGTACACGATGATCCTTTCGGTTGTACCTGGTGCGCGATACTGCAGCATCCTGCGGTGTGGGGAGGGTCGGCCTGTAACCGTCACCGGTGCCGATCCGAGGGCTGAACCGGTGGATTCCGGTGGGCGGGATTCGTGCCGGCTCTACATCCGACGACTACGGGAATCCCCACAGCGGTCGCCGGTGTCGCTTGCGGTCGGTCTCGGTCAGGCCGCCCCAGATGCCGTACTGCTCGAAGTGGGCCAGGGCATGCTTTCTGCATCGGAGAAGCACGGGGCATCGCCGACACACGCGCTTCGCCTCGGTTTCGCGCAGCGCTCGTTCGGGACCGCTTTCGCTCTCCGGTCCGAAGAACAGTGAGGGGTCCGCATCCCGGCATCGGCCGTGCCTCTGCCAGTCCGCGCCGGCGACGACGACCGAAGCTGTCATGGGTACCCCCTGTGGCTGTTGCGGGTCGAAAAGGGTGTCCTCGCCGGTCAGTGGACGGCGCTGTAGGTGATGGTGGCGGTGGTGCACGTCTTTCCAGCCGCGTTGCGACTGGAGACTTCGACGATTCCGAGGCTGCGACCGCGGTGCACAACCTTCGGTGCGAAGGTGACGGGTTCGTCCGACGGGCACGGCCGCAGATACGAGATGTGGATCGAAGTGGTGCGGAAGTCCGCGTCGATGGCCAGCGCAGCCGAGCCGGCGATCTCGGAGGCGCACAGAAGCACACCGCCGTGGATGTTGCCCATCGGATTCGCGAGCGTCGGAGACGGGCCGAACTCGATCCCACTGGCCCCACACGCGTGTTCGGCTCCCAGCAGTTCGACGATCGAGCGGGCACGGACTCGAGAGTCCAGATCGTCGGGGGAGACCGCTGGTGCGCCCGGTGGGTCGGTGAGCGGCACTGTCTGGAGGCGGGTGGACCCGCAGGCGATCAGGCGGCCCTGCGCGTCGACGACCCGACCACCGGCCAGCCCGGTCCGTGAGCCTCGACCGAGAACCCGGCTCTCGGCGCGCAGAACCGAGCCGTCAACCGGTGGATCCGCTACAAAGTCGAGGTGGATTTCCGTGCTCACCGCCCAGAATCCCTCGGGCGTCATTCCATTGACGGGATGTCCCATCACGTCGTCCATCACGACACCGAGAGTCCCTCGGCACGCTCGTCCGAATTTGTCGGCAAGCCATGGTCCCGTGACCATTTCGGTGTACCCGTGGGTGTCGTCACCGGTCACGTCGGCGACTCGAAACAGCCGTTCGGCGCCGGTGGAGAAGAACCGGAGCGCGGTGGGGTTGTCGGTGGTCATGGCTCTCCTGACGGCCGTGCGGTGTAGCCGAGTGCGGGAACGCGCCCGAGGGCCTTACCGCCGGAGAGTGATTTCCGGCGGTAAGGCCCGTCGGGCGGGGAGCTCAGACGCCGCGCTGGGCCTTGGCGGCCTCGCTTGCGGCTTTGCTGCGTTCGCGTGCGGAGGCCCAGTCCGCATCGGTCATGGAGGTCAGACCGGCGAAAGTGCCGGGTCCGGCGAGCATCTGGCCGCCGTCCATGGCGATGGTCTGACCGGTGAGGTAGTCGCAGGCATCCGAAAGCAGGAAGATCGTCAGGTTGGCAAGCTCCTCGATGGTGCCCATCCGCCCCATCGGGACCTGGTCGGCCTGCGTGGCGCCGACCGAACTCTTGTCGGTGGGGTTGAGCATCTCCCAGGCATAGTCGGTGGGGATGGGTCCCGGGGCCAGGGCGTTGAGGCGGATGCCGTAGCGCGCCCATTCGACGGCGAGGGACATGGTCATCGAATGCACGGCAGCCTTGGCCATGGCGGAGGGGACGACGAACGCCGACCCGCTCCACACCCAGGTGGTCAGCGTGGACAGGACCACGCCCTTCGTGCCGCCCTCGATCCAGCGTCGACCGGCGGCGTGGGTGGTGTTGAACGAACCGTTCATCACCGTGGACGTCACCGCTTCGAAGGCCCGCGGGCTGAGCGATTCGGTCGGTGCGATGAAGTTGGCGGCGGCGTTGTTGATCACGCCGGTGAGCGGGCCGTGCAGGGTCCAGATCTCGTCCATCGCGGCGGACACCATCTCAGCATCGCGGACATCGACGGTCTGCCAGTGGACCGAGCCGGGCCGCGAGACGGACGCCTCGGTGGCGGCTTCCTCGAGGACGGCGGGCCGGCGACCCCAGAGGTGAACCTCGGCGCCGTGGTCGACCAGGTGGCGGGCGACGCCGCGACCGAGGCCGGTTCCGCCGCCGGTGATGAGGATTCGCTTGCCGGCGAGGGCCTCGGACGTGAACGGGGAGGTAGTCATGCCATCGGGTCCTATCGGTCGGGGAACGGGAATCACAGTCCCAGGCTCTTGCTGATGATTTCGCGTTGGATCTCGTTGGTGCCGCCGTAGATCGTCGGTGCGAGGGATCGACGCACCTGCTCTTCCATGCCGTATTCGCGGGTGTAGCCGTAGCCGCCCATCATCTGCATGGCTTCGAGGGTGGTCTTCTTCGCGATCTCGGTGCACTTGAGCTTGGCCATCGAGCCCTCACGGTTGAGATTGTCCTCCTCACCGGCATCGATGCGTTCGGCAACTTCGTAGACGAAGGACTTCGCGAAGGCGATCTCGGTGGCGAGATCGGCGATGCGGTGGCGGATCGCCTGGAAACTGCCGATCTTGCGACCGAACTGCTCACGTTCGGTGACGAACGCGATGACGTCGTCGAGCGCGCGTTCGGCCGCACCGAGCGACATCGTGGCGATGATGAGCCGCTCGACGCTCAGACCGCGCATCAGGTGACGCCACGCCTGGTTCGGGGTGCCGACCACTGCGGTGACCGGGACGGCCACGTCGGTGAAGTAGAGGTCGTTGCAGGTGCGGGCCTCCATGGTGGCGATGCCGTGGATCTCGAGGCCGGGGGTATCGGTGGGCACCATGAACAGGGTCAGACCCTCGTGCTTGGAGCCGGAGGAATCGGTGCGGGCGAGCAGCAGGATGTGCTCGGCGACGTGGGCCGCGGAGATCCACGTCTTCTGGCCGTTGATCACGTAATGGTCGTCGACGAGCTCGGCTTTGATGCGGACGCCACCGAGATCGGATCCTGCGCCGGGCTCGCTCAGGGCGATCGCCTCGAGCTTGCCCGCGGCCATGTTCGAGACGATCGTGCGCTTCTGCTCCTCGGTCCCGTAGCGCAGGTACGTCTGGGCGGCGGTCAGGCCGGTCGAGTAGCCGGTGATGGGGGCGAGGCCGCGGGAGGTCTCCTCGAGGAAGATGCACTCCTCGACCATCCCGGCGCCGCCTCCGCCGTATTCCTCGGGCAACGACACCGCGAGCCAGCCGAGCCCCGCAAACTTGTCGAGGATGACCTGGCTGTTGGCCACGGTGCCACCCTCGGTCAGCGCATCGCGTTGTTGAAGAGTTTTGCACTCGGCGTCGCAGAACTCGCGGACCGCGACTGCGAACTCTCGTTGTTCTCGGCTGAAGCGCATGTCGACAACTGCTCTCTGTGAAGGACCGGGGAGGGCGACGGA
>NZ_PCZU01000043.1:28369-56443 GCF_002887785.1 Rhodococcus sp. ENV425 | reverse complement strand
GACGGTGGTGTCCCGCCGCCCGGGAGCAAGGGATGGTCAGGCGCCGCGGAACTTCGAGAAGTCGGGCTTGCGCTTCTCGTTGAACGCGCTGATGCCCTCGAGTGCCTCGGCGGACTCACCGAACAGCTTGAGCGTGGAGTAGGCCATGTTGCCCTGGGCGATGAAGTGCTCGGTGTCGGCGTTGAGCGACTGCTTGAGCACCTTGAGCGAGGTGGGGGAGAGCTGCAGGATCTCGTCGGCCCACGCCCGGACCTCGGCGCGGAGCTGGTCGGCGGGCACGACCTTGTTGACCAGACCCCACTCCAGGGCCTGCTGGGCGCTGTAGCGGCGGCACATGAACCAGATCTCCCGCGCCCGCTTCTCGCCGATGGCGCGGGCGAGGTAGCCGGTGCCCAGGCCGGCGTCGAAGGATCCGACCCGCGGGCCGTTCTGTCCGAAGATGGCGTGCTCGGCGGCAATCGACATGTCGCACAGCAGGTGCAGTACGTGTCCGCCGCCCACGGCGACACCGTTGACGGCGGCGATGACGGGCTTCGGGGTGTCCCGGATGACACGGTGCAGGGCCTCGACCTCGAACAGGCCGCTGTCGGACGGGCCGTAGTCGCCGGTCTCCATGCGCTGCTTCTGGTCGCCGCCCGAGCAGAAGGCTTTCTCGCCGGCGCCGGTGAGTGCGACGGCGCCGACCTCGGGGCTGCCCCAGGCTGCCTTGAAGGCCTTGACGAGCTCGTCGACTGTGCGGGCGCGGAAGGCGTTGTAGCGGTCCGGCCGGTTGATCGTGATCCAGGCGAGCCCGTTGTCGACCTCGTACGTCACGTCCGTGAATGCGGTGAAATCAGTCATCGACCTGCTGGTCCCTTCCTGCTCGGGTGGCTTCGCCGTCGCCGCGAGAACAGGTCGCGGGGACGGGGTCGTCGGGTTTGGTCCGACCGTATGACAAATGTATCCGCGTTAACGATCGTTTTCAAGGGCGAGTTGCTTGCCGCGTCCTGAGCCCGGGTGGGAACCGCGCAATCTGCCCACAGCGAGGCGGGGGGGAGGGACGATTCCGGTCGAACTCTCGCACGGGATTTCCGGAGAAGTCGGCATCCGCGGCCGGCGCGAGATGCGAATGGTCGTGGGCGACATGCTCGAGTGGCTCGTCCGGCGCAGCCCGGACAAGGACGCACCGGCCGGCTGAGCCGGGGCGTACGCCACCGATGACTTCCGGCGCCTCGCCTCGGGCCGGGGACCGTGCGTGGACGCTGCTCGATCAGGAGTGGCCGCCAGGCGGCGACGAGGTCACGGCCACGATGAAGCTGCGCCGGCGCGTGATCGCGACAAGTATGCGTCGGTCATCGACCGGCTCTGTTGCGCTGTGACCTGATCCCCATCACGCCGCACACCGGCGCCGGCCAGTCGACCCGCTCGGTGATCGCGAGTTCCCGATCGACCGCCTCCGCGACGTCCGGGGCGAACGGAACGACGCGACGGGTGGTGAGGTCGACATGGGGTGCGACGACCTCGAGCGTGTTCGCCAGTGCCTCGGTCGTGTCGTCGACGAGCAGGGCCATGCCGTGGATGATCTTGTCGGAGCGCTCGACGATCCGGAAGTAGGCCGAGACTCTATGGCCGACGTGCACTTCCGCGTAGTACTTCAGGTGATGCTCCGCGGTGAAGAAGCCCTGCTTGCGAGTCGCCCGGTAATCGTCGGTGAGGCCGATCCGGCGAAACGCGATGTCGATCGCTTCGGCACCCAGGTCCAGGTAGTGCCGGATATTCATGTGGCCGTTCGCGTCCTCGAACTCCGGCGGGACGACCAGTGGGCCGTACTCGCGGGGAAGACGAACGACCTGGTCGTAGGTGGGCAGGGTGACAGTGTCGGTCACGGGATCTCCTGACGGTTGCGGTCGGTTGCCGGCGCATCGAGATCTGCTCGGCGCGACTGTCGGCCGGCGCCGTTCCTGTCGCCCGGGTCGGCGCCGCATGGCGGGGAGCGTTCCCGGAGTATAACGATCGTTCACGCATCGTGCTAAACTCGCCGAGTGGACAGGAGCCGGAAGATTCTCGATATCGCCGCGGAACTGTTCTACGAGAAGGGATTCCATGGTACGAGCGTCGACGAGCTGGGCGCTCGCGCGGGCCTCTCCGGGCCGGCGATCTACCGTCACTTCTCCGGCAAGGACGAGATCCTGGCCACCCTGTTCGACGAAGCGATGGACGAGCTGATCCGCGCCGCGGAACCCGTGGACGAGGACGCCGACTCCGACTTCGAGCGTCTGGTCCGCCATCATGTCGAGTTCGCGATCCGGCACCGGCACCTGGTCAATGTGACCCAGCGTGAAGACCGGTCACTGGTGGACCCGTGGCGTCGCAAGGTCAACCGCCGGCGCAAGCTCTACGTCGGCTGTTGGGAAGCCGCGGTGGCCCGGTGCCTCCCTCGGGCGACGCCGGCGGAGGTCGCCGTCGCGACCCAGACCTGCTTGGGCACGATCTTCTCGATCGCCTACTGGCCGAGCAAGGTCAGCCGCACCCCCGGACTGGCCGACCTCATCGTCCGTCTCACCAACGAGGGGCTCGACGCCTTCCGCGGCTGACTACCGCCACCACCGTCCGCACCCTGGGGCCGATGCGCTTCGGTGCCGCGGCGCTCGGGAGCGGCGCGCACCGAAGTCGAACATCCTGGCGGCGTATGGCGCGACTCCAGATCGTCCAAAGCTCCGGTACCGCCTACGAGTTGACCCAGGTTCCCTCGGCGGCGAGTTTTCGGCTCTGCTCGAGATCTCGCCCCCGGCGCTTGTATTCCTCCGCGTCGAGGACGGTGGTGGCGGCGTCGTCGAGCAGCGTGCGGACCGTGGTGAGGGCAGTTCTCTGCCGGACAGTGAACTCGGCGGTAGGATCGGCATCGGTAAGGACGAGGAGGCGAGCGGTGCTTCACCGTCGTCCGACTGTCACAGTAAGCCGCCCGGGCGACGCCGGGGCCGTCGAGGTCGGTTCCGGACAGCGATCGGCCCGATGCGTGGACGGCGTCGGAGGAGTTCAGTGCGCGGCGCACGAGAGGGCAGCCCGAGCGAACGCG
This sequence comes from Rhodococcus sp. ENV425, assembly GCF_002887785.1. Classification (NCBI taxonomy): domain Bacteria; kingdom Bacillati; phylum Actinomycetota; class Actinomycetes; order Mycobacteriales; family Nocardiaceae; genus Rhodococcus; species Rhodococcus sp. ENV425. Next base: position 53,388 of record NZ_PCZU01000043.1, on the reverse strand, counting down.
GCGCGGTGTCGACACGGATCTGGTGCCGGGTAGGAGCACCCCGCGGGAGTCGTCTGCGACAAGCACGCCGGCGGACGCGAAGCCGGCGTGTGCGGAATCGGAGCCCGAGGTGCGGCGCGATCAGCTCTCGACGAGCAGCTTCCGAACGGCGGCGGCGTGCTCGACGGATGCCTCCATGGAGGTGGCGGCGGGGATGAGCGTGATGCTGTCCGCTCCTGCGTCGACGAACGCGCGCAGCCACTCGGCCACCTGTTCGGGCGTGCCGGCCGGTGCCAGGTGCCGGAACTTGTCCCGGGGCAGGCGGTAGAGCGTCTGCATCTGCTCGCCCACCAAGTGGTCGGCCGTGGCGGCGTCGTCGTCGAGACCGCACCAGACGGTGACCCCGAAAGTGCTCAGAGTGCGGTTCTCGCGAGCGGCGGCCTCGAGAATCGCGGTGCGGGTTTCGCCGAATCGGCGGGGGGTCGAAAAGATGGCGAGCCACCCGTCGCCGTACTTCGCGGTTCGACGGATCGCGGCGTCTCCTCGGCCACCGATGACGATCGGCACGGCCGGTTGGGGCGGGGGCAGGATCCGGGCGCGCTCGAGGGTGAAGAACTCTCCGGTGTGGGTGACCTCTTCGCCGGAGAGCAATGCTCGGAGAACCTGGAGTGTTTCGTCCAAGCGGCGCCCCCGGGTGCGGGGGTCCACCCCGGAGTTGGAAATCTCGGAGCGGTCCTCGCCGCCGACTCCTGCGCCGAGGACCAGCCGCCCTGGGGCGAGCTGCGCGATGGTCGAGATCTGGCGCGCTGCGAGCATCGGATGCCGCAGCCCCAGCAGATAGACCCCGATGACGACGGAGAGCGTGTCGTGGGCCGCGAGCACCGAGGTGGCGGAGACCATACCGTCGAAGCCGGTACCGCCGTGGAAACTGATGTGGTCCCCGACCGTGATGTGATCGAGCCCGGCGTCGGCGGCCGAGTTGAGCAGTCGCCGTCGCGCGGCGGGGTCGGGAACCAACAGGGAATCGGTGATCGACAAACCGACTTGGACCGCCACGAGGACCCCTTTCCGAAGTATTGGACTGACCATAGGTCCGAAATCGTCGAGTGGCAAGGGGGTGCCTCGGGGGCCGAGCTTTCGCGACCTTGACACGCGTCGTTGCCGCGCCCAAACTGACAACGTGCGTAGTCAAAGTGAGCTCGTGCCACTCGGCCCCGACAGCCTGACGTGGAGGTACTTCGGCGGCTGGCGCGGAATGTTGTTCGGCCCGTGGGCCGGATCGATGCAGAACATGCACCCGGGCCTCGGCGCGGCCGTGGAGGAGCACTCGCAGTTCTTCGACGAGCGCTGGGAACGCCTGTACCGGTCGCTGTACCCCATCTACGGCGTCGTCTTCGACGGCCCGCGCGCCCCGGACACCGCCGCCCAGGTGCGTGGCTACCACGACACGATCAAGGGGATCGACAAGAAGGGCCGGCGCTACCACGCCCTCGACCCCGACACGTTCTACTGGGCGCACGCGACGTTCTTCTACAGCCTCGTCGTCTCGATCGAGTGGTTCGACGGCCCGCTGTCCCTCGCCGACAAGCACAGGCTGTTCGACGAGCACGTCCGGTGGTACCGGCTCTACGGGGTGTCGATGCGGCCCGTCCCCGGCAGCTGGGAGGACTTCCTCGCCTACTGGGACCGCATGTGCCGGGAGGTGCTCGAGGACAACAAGGCGACCCGCGACGTGCTGGACCTGTCGCACCTCGACCGGCCGCCGTTCCTGCGGTGGGTGCCCGCGAGCGTGTGGACGGTGCTGCGGCCGCCGATGACGCGCGGGTTCGTCTGGCTCACGATCGGGCTGTACGACCCACCGGTGCGCGAACTCATGGGCTACACCTTCTCCCCACGCGAACAGCGGCTGCATCGGCTCGTCGGCCGCTCGATCGGATTGGGGGAGAAGCTGATTCCGCGTCGTTATCGCTACCACCCGCGGGCCCGGGCAGGCTGGGACCGCGCATCGGGCCGTATCCCGGCGGACGCGCCCGTCGTGCACACGCCCGATCGCAACCTGCCGCCGGCGCATCTGCTGGACAGTCCGATGCACTACACGGGGGCACACGAGAATGTGAGCGGCGGCACGCGCTGAACCGTCGCGGGCGGTGGCGTCATGGCTGGACCGCTCGCAGGGGTGCCGGAATCCGGTCAGGGGCGCAGTGGGACCTTGGTGGCGCGCCGCTTGTCCATGGCTGCGTAGGCTTCGGCGACCTGCGCGAGGGACAGGGTGAGGTCGAAGACCTTGCCGGGCTCGATGCGTCCGTTCCAAACCCGGTCGAGCAGGTCGGGGAGGTAGGCCCCGCACCGGGGCGGGTCCGCCGCGCAGCCCGACGTTCTTCTCGAGACGGAATCACGGACTCGATAGAAGGTCTTGTTCTTGAGCATTGCGTAGAGGACGTCGCAACGTCGCCGGGCCAGGTAGATCAGGGCGACGTTGTGCTTCTTACCTTCGGCGTGTTTGCGGTCGTAGTAGGCACGGCTGGTCGGGTCGTGCAACGCCGCGAACGCGGACAGGAACAGCGCTCGTTCGAGCTTGTGGTTGCCCGACCGCGCGGGGTGCTCGCCGCGGATCGAGGGGCCGGACCGGTGGGTGACCGGGGCGATGCCGGCGTAGGCGGCCGGATGGGCCGCGGAAGTGAACGCCGAACCGTCGCCGACCTCGAGCAGGATGCGAGCTGCAGTGCTGACACCGCTGCCGGGCATCGACATCAAGACTCGGGAAAGAGGGTGGTCGTCGAGCATCCTTTCGACGTCTTCGGCGATGTTCTTGCGCTGTTGCAGAATCTCTTTCGGCGTGTCTGCGCGTTTCGGCAGGACGATCTCGGCGGCGTTGCTGCCTGGCACCGTCACGGTTTGGGCAGCGAGGGCGGCGAGGGACGTGGTGGGGCAGGTGAGCACGCCGCTGACGGTGATCGGTGCGGTGGCCACCTCGTACACCGCCTGCGCCGTCGCCGCCAGGCCGGCACCGGGTGGTGCCGGTATCGGGCAGGTCCACGCGCCTCGCCGCGGCGCCACCGACCTCGAGCCAACTTCTTTCCCCAACGCGACGGCGGCGCCCGACCGACCGTGCGAGGCAAAGACTTGTTCCTGAACGTGCTCGCGATCAGTTGGGTGCGGGAGGCCGCCTTGACCGATGAGACGTCCGGCGGCGCGCTCGAAGACATCATGCGGGCGGGTTGGGCACGTGACCTCACGGTCAGCGGTCTCGACACGCCTTGTCACGTCGGTCGAGAAGCTTTCGGGTTGCGACCGACAACGCTGCCCGCGGTTCTGGGGGCGGTCTAGAGCCTCGACCGCGCCTGCGGTCCCCTCGCGTGCGGGGCGCGGCGAGATGGTGAGTGACGTGCAGGCCCCCAGCGCAACGCATACCCGCGTAAATGCAGAGCTGGACGTCCGTAGCCTCAAGTGTCATGTACGGCGCAACTCCTCCCGCGCAATGGAGTTGAGGGTGCAGTTTCCGGTGGGTGGGGGTGGTGTGGTCGTGCCGACGTTGGCGGTGTGGGCCCGGTGTCCGAGGTTGTCGGGGCGGTGAGGATCGGTGCCGCTACGTCACCGCGGTGCTCGTCGCCGGCTGCCGGTGTCGGTGGGGTGTCGGGGGTGCGTGGTCGGGGGCTGGGCGCTTGTCATGAGCGCACGTGCATGCGTTCTCCTTGGGGGCCGAAGATTGCGAGCACTTCGCAGGGGGTGGGTCCGGGGTTGCCGATCCAGTGCGGTGTGCGGGTGTCGAATTCGACCACTTCTCCGGGATCGAGCACCAGGTCGCGGCTGCCCAGGATCAGGCGCAGTCGGCCGTTGAGCACGTAGAGCCACTCGTAGCCTTCGTGGGTTTGCAGCGTCGGGTGGGCGACGTCGTCCACGGTGGGCAGCACCATTTTGAAGGACTGCAGGCCCCCGGGGCGGCGGGTCAAGGAGAGGAAGGTCCGGCCGTGCCGGGTCACCGGCTTGGACCGGATTCTGGGGTCGCCGGTGTCCGGGGCGTCGACGAGTTCGTCCAGTGCGACCCGGTGGGCGCGGGCGAGGGGGAGCAGCAGCTCGAGGGTGGGCTTGCGCTGTCCGGATTCCAGTCGGGAGAGGGTGCTGAGCGAGATACCGGTCTCCTCCGCCAGGTCGCTCAGGGTGGCTTCCCGTTCGAGTCGGAGCTGTCGCAGTCTCGGGCCCACGTTCTTCAAGACGTCCTGGTCTTCCATGTCGCTCAGTGTGCCGGAGTTTTGCCATTCCAGCAAGGATGTTTGCCATATCCCGGGAGGGGTCTGCACCCTGGAGGCATGACGGAGAACGAGAGTTTCGATGTGGTGGTGGTCGGTGGCGGCGCTGCCGGTTTGAGTGGTGCGGTGGTGCTGGGGCGGTCCGGTCGCCGGGTGCTGATGCTCGACGCGGGTGAGCCTCGCAATGCTCCGGCCGAGCACGTCCACAACTATCTCGGCCGGGAAGGGGTGCCCCCGCTCGACCTGCTGGCCGACGGCCGGGCCGAGGTGGCGGCGTACGGGGTGGAGCTGGCGAGCGACCGCGTGACGGCCGTGACCCGCACCGAGCACGGTTTCGCCGTGACCACCGGCAGCGGACGCGAGGTCACCGCCCGGCGGGTGCTGGTCACCACCGGGGTGGTGGACGAGCTGCCCGATGTCCCCGGCCTCGCCGAACGTTGGGGGCGCGATGTGCTGCACTGTCCCTACTGCCACGGCTGGGAGGTGCGCGGTCGAGCGATTGCGGTACTGGCGACCAGCCCGGTCGCGGGACACCAGGGTCTGCTCTGGCGCCAGCTCACCGACGACGTCGTCCTCGTCGTCGCCGACGGGGTCGAGCTGCCGGCCGCCGACGTGGAGCGGATGGCCGCGATCGGGGTGCGGATCGAGCACGGCACTGCGCGGGAGGTCGTCACCGACGGCGACCGGCTGATCGGGGTGCGCCTGGCCGACGGCTCGCTGCTCGAGCGCGAGGCGATCGTGGCGGCCTCCCGGCCGCAGGTACGCCTCGACTTCCTGACCTCCCTCGGCCTGGAGCCGCAGCACGTCGAGTGGGGCGGGGCGCCGGTGGGGTCGGTGATCGCGGTCGACCCGGTGGGGGCGACCGCGGTGCCGGGCCTGTACGCGGCCGGCAACGCCACCGACATCGGCATGACCCTGATCGGCGCGGCCGCTCACGGCACCCGGGTGGGAGCGTTCGTCAACGCCGACCTGGCCGCCGAGGACGCCGACCGCGCGGTCGCCGAGCGCCGGGCCGAGCTGTTCGAGCAGCCCGCCTGGGAGGATCGCTACTCCGGGGAGCGGGTCTGGAGCGGACGCGTCAACCCCCAACTCGAGGCCGAGGTCTCGTCCCTGACACCCGGACGGGCCCTGGACGTGGGCTGTGGTGAGGGCGCCGACACGGTCTGGTTGGCCGGCCGCGGCTGGTCGGTCACGGCCCTGGACTTCGCGGTCGCCGCCCTGGAGAAGACGGCCGCGCACGCAGCCGAGGCCGGCGTCGGTGACCGTGTCACCACGGTTGCCGCCGACGTCCGCAGCTGGCAGCCCGGCCAGCAGCGATGGGATCTGGTGTCCTCGCAGTTCCTGCATCTTCCCGACGGCGGGATGGTCGAGCTGACCCGGCGCCTCGGCTCCGCGGTCGCCCCCGGTGGCACCTTGCTGGTGGTCGGTCACCACCCCGACGACCTGGCGACCGGGCTGCGCCACGGTCACCACTGGTTCCTCTTCACCCCCGAGTCGCTGATTCCGGCGCTCGAGGACGGTCAGTGGGAGGTCGAGCTCTGCGAGGTCCGGTCCCGGACCACGGCACACCCGCACTCCGGGGAGCAGGTCACCGTCCGCGACTCGGTGCTGCGGGCGCGACGACGCGGCTGAGCCGGAACGGTCGTGACGAGACAGGCCATCGACCGTGCGGTCGACCCCCGCGCCGGCGCACCGACGGCCGCCGTTGCCGAGCCCGTGGCACCGCGCGACGGTGCCGCTCGTGTCGCGGCGGACCTCGCCCACTTCGACGAGGTGACCCCACCGCCGGTACCTCCGGCCGGCGGTGCGACCCGCACAGCAGACCATCGCGCAACTGCTGGCGTTCCTCGACAGCGCCGACCTCGCTCCGGTCGTCAAGGCGGCCGCCCAACTCGAGATCACCCACCCGGAGTGGACCTTCGCGGTCTTGGCCGATCAGACCGGGGCCAAGGCGACGAGCACAGCCTCGCACCGGTACAAGAAGGCCAGGACATCGCTCTCGCCGCCGGATTCAGCATCCCGCCGCTGCCCGACCTGGGCGAAACCCTCGCCGGCAAGGGCGTCGTCGATGTGGACGCGATACCGTTCCGGGCGTGCGCGGAGCTGGTGGTGCGCTGACGGCCGGCACAAGAATCCCTATGCCGCCTCGGTGTCCGTCCACGACGAGGACGACTACCGGCGGATGCGGCTACTGGTGACCGACGACGGCAAGGCCGGCGCCGCCCTGCACGGCGACGAGATCGTCTCGGTGTCCGCGCACCGGGACTGCGCCCACCCGCGCGCGGCACGCGCGATGGTCCGGTACGCCACCGCGCTCGATGGCCGCCGTCTGGACTGTGTCGACACCGTGCTGCCGGACCTGTATGCCGACGCCGGGTTCGTGCCCGCCGCGCGAGTGCGGTGGAACGACGACTACGCCCCTGCCGGCTGGGACTACGACAACTTCCGCGCCTTCAACCAGGGCCGCCGGGACGTGGTGTTCCTGGCCGACGACCCCGACCGGGTCGGCGGCAGGTATCCCCGGGGGCTATGAGCTTGCGTCTGCCGTGACGTACCCGCCCGTACCATCCCCCCGTGCACTCGATAGCCGTCCTTCACGCAGGCCAGGTGCGATCGCAGTGACGGGTTCGGGGGGCCGCAATCGGCGACAAGCGAGACCGGACACGGACATGCCGGAGGTGGTTCCTAAGCTGGAGTTGCCCGGTTTCCGTCGACGGGCGGAAGGACGTCCGCAGGGTGAGTGGAGTGGGTGTGGAGCCGAGGGTGAGCGAACCTGAACTCAGGGATCGCGTGCAACGCCTGCTCGCCTTTCTGGCCGAGCTCGTCAAAGCACGGAGCGCACCTGTCCGCACCCTCGACAAACACCGTGCCGTGCTGTCGCTCGACGAGAAAAACCTCGACGTCGGCCTGAGCGCCGATGCCGCGGCAGGAGACGTCGTCCTCCGCGCACGGCGCGTTGTCCTCGAAGATCCACCGCGTCCCCCCGCGCTGGTCGCGAAGTATGTGCAGGGGGCAATCGACAACTCCGCCGCCGAACCCACACTCGACCCACAGGCCCCCGACGCCGTCGACGGCGTCGAGATCTGGTTGGCGCAATGGCGGGCGTGGGCGGCTGTGGATCGGGAACGACGGCCCGCGTCGCAGCTGTACACGTTCCTGCAGCACGCGATGCTGGACCTCGACGCCCAACCGGAATCGCTCGAGCTCGTCGTCGCATCGGGGTTGCTGCACCTCTCCGACGATGTCGCAGGCGCGCGGGTGCACACACACTTGATCACCCAGTCCGCCCTCATCGAGCGGCACGAGGAATCCGGCGACCTGCTGGTCCGGCTGAATCCCGACGCCGTCCCGTCGCTCGAAGACACCCAGCTCCTCACCGGATTGGAAGTGTTCGATCCATCGAGTACCCGCGACCTGCACCAATCCCTCGCGACTCAGGTCGCGTCGCCCCTCGACCCCGCGGCTCGGGTGTTTCTCAAGGACTGGACCGACCGGGCACTTACAGTGCGCGTGGACGTCGTCGACCAGGCGGAGGAGGCATCGTCGCCCGAGGCGTTCGTGAGACCGTCGCCGGCTCTGGTGCTCCGCAAGCGCGGCGCCTATGCGCTCATCGAGTACTACAACCGCATGAGCGAGGCCGTCGCCGACGAGTCGAACCAGGTGCCGCTGGGTCTGGCGCAACTCGTCGAAGCGATCGAACCGGCCGACCGTGTCGCATGGCTCGACCGCATCGGCACACCGTCCGCGCTGTTCGCCGATGATCCGTTGTTCCCGTTGCCCGCGAACGATGAGCAGCGCGACATCCTCGATCGCCTCACCGGCGACAGCGGCGTCGTGGTCGAGGGCCCACCCGGTACTGGTAAGACACACACCATCGCCAACCTGGTGTCCGCGCTGCTCGCGGGTGGCCAGCGCGTGCTGGTCACCAGTGAGAAGGCTCAGGCGCTGCGTGTACTGCGCGACAAACTTCCGCTCGAACTGCAAGAACTGTGTGTGGCGGTGACCGACCCGGCGCGGGGAGGGTCTGCGGAGCTCAACCGCAGTGTCAGCGAGATCGCTACCCGCAAGGCGCAATTCAACGGGCGGCGCGCAGCGCAGCGCATCGACGAACTCACCACGCAACGCAACGACGTGCTCAACCGTCGGGCGATCCTGACGGAACAGATCCGGCAGATGCGCGCGCAGGAGACGGTCGTTCACACCGCGGTCGCCGCCGGTTACGAGGGGACGGTCGCGTCGATCGTCCGGAGGGTCCGCGCACAGGAATCCGGACAGGGGTGGCTGCCCGCACCGCTGTTCACCGACGCCCCACCTCTGAGCGTCGACGAATTCATCACCCTCCATGCGCTTCATCAGCGGTCGAGCGTCGAGCGGGCGCGTCGCCGGCACCAAGCGTTCCCCGACTTGTCCCTGCCCACCCAGACAGAGGTGCAGGACGCGTGCGCCGCGGTCGCACAGGCATCGCAGGACGTGACCGGCGAAATGCCGGAGTTGCTGCGGGTACTCGAGGGCGCCTCCCCCGACATACTGGCCCGTATCCGCGATCTCTGCGAACAACTGCAGGGCGCTCTGCACGATGCAGAACGGCTCGACCTGGGATTTCAACGCGTGGCCGACGATGTCCTGTCGGGGAGGGCGCAGCACCTGTGGGGAAAGACCGCCGAGTTCGCAGGTCTCGTGCAGGCCGCGCAGGAGGCCGATCGCGTCGTCGGTGCCAGCACGGTGGCAACGCCGGTGACCGGGCGGCCCGCGTTCGAGGCGTATGACGCGCTGGCTCGCAAGCTGGAGGCGGGGGACACATGGCGCAGTGGCCTCTCCCGGTTCCGGAGGAGTGACGAGCAGTCGGCGGTCGAGGCGCTCGGCGAGCCTGCGACCGTCGACGGGGTCGCGGCCACGACCGCCCACTCGGTGCGTATCGTCGCCGAGCACCTCCGTGCGCTCGACGCGGTGCGGGTCGTGGGGATCGTCCTGCGCGATCTCGGTATCGACATCGCACTCGACGAGTCACGCAGCCGTGCCATCGGCACCCTGGCACTGATCAACCGGGACCGTGGCATCGTGGACAACCTTGTCACACGGGTACGGGATGTCGAATCGGCGTTACGAGACATCCACCCTGGTGCGCCGCGGCTTGTGAGTGTCGAACAGGCGCGGTCGGTTGCGGAGTCGGCGCGGGCAATCGCCGCGGTCGGCACTGCGCAAGCCAGCAAGGCCTGGCTCGAATCCGTCGGCCTGTATGTGCGGGGCCAGATCGCCGGGGGAGCGTCGCCCGAAGGGCGCGCCCTGGCACGGGCCTTCCACGATGCGGACTTCGACGGTATCAATGCAGCTTTGGATGCATGGGATCGTGCGGCCGGTGAACAGCGGGAGGAGCTCGAACTCTTGTCGCTGCACGCGCGTTTGACCGACGCCGCACCGGCGCTCGCGCAGGCCATCGCCGAAGATCCGTCGTGGCCGCAGTGGCCGGTTCGTCTGGCAAACATCGAGAGCGCGTGGGCGTGGCGTCGCGCAGAGCAGTGGGTGCGGAACGTCAACGAGGGGCGTGAGGACGGGCAGTTCGAACGTGACCTCGACGCGGTCGAGAAAGACATCTCGCGGTTGACCACGCAGCTCGTCGCGGAGAAGGCGTGGAGCGCGTGTCTCGACCGCACGACCGCCGAGCAGGTCCAAGCCCTGCACTCGTACCGCGACCATGTCGCGAGTATCGGAAAGGGTACCGGGAGATATGCAGAGCGTTATCGGGCTGCAGCGCGTGAGGCCATGCAGGTCGCGCAGGGTGCGGTGCCGGCGTGGGTGATGCCGTTGCAGCAGGTGCTGTCTTCGGTTCCGCCTGTACAGAACCTGTTCGATGTCGTCATTGTCGATGAAGCAAGCCAGGTCGACATCAGTAGCTTGTTCCTGCTGTGGTTGGCGCCGCGTGTGATCGTGGTCGGGGACGATAAGCAATGCGCGCCGAGTGCGGTGTCGTTGGGTGCGCTCGACGGAGTGTTCCGTCGTCTCGATTCATCCCTGCCCGACATCCCGAAGTACTTGCGCGATAGTTTCACTCCCCGCTCGAGCATGTTCTCGTTGTTGCGGTCGCGGTTCGGGAGCATCGTCCGGTTGCGTGAGCATTTCCGATCGATGCCGGAGATCATCGCCTGGTCGAGCGAACAGTTCTATGCAGACGACCCCCTGGTTCCGTTGCGGCAGTATGGGTCCGACCGCCTTCCGCCTCTGCGCACCACCTACGTCGACGGTGGTGTCGTCACCGGACAGAACTCGACGTTGACGAACCGTGTCGAGGCCGGTGCCCTCGTAGACACTGTGGTGCAGTGTGTCGAAGACCCCGCCTACGATGGGAAAACCTTCGGCGTGGTGGTTTTGCAGGGGCAGTCGCAGGTCGACGTCATCCAGAACGAACTGCTCGACCGGCTCACCCCGCACCAATGGGACGAACGCAGACTCCGTGTCGGCACGCCTCCGGATTTTCAAGGGGACGAGCGGCACGTGGTGTTTCTGTCCATGGTGGTCGCGCCCGACCAGAACATCGCGGCGATGACGAGGACCGAATACCAACGACGGTTCAACGTCGCCGCATCGAGGGCACAGGACCAGTTGTGGTTGTTCCATTCGCGGACCGTCGACACGTTGCGGCCGACGGACCTGCGGCATTCGCTGCTCACCTACATGCAGTCGACGTCGCCGATGCCTGCGGCGCCGATGCCGGCGGGTGTGACGGGTGAGGAGCGGCACGAGGCATTCGACAGTCTCTTCCAGCAGGAGGTGTTCCTCGACATCGCTGCCCGCGGATATCACGTGAACCCCCGGGTGGAGGTGAACGGTCACGTCATCGATCTGGTGGTGACCGGCGCGGCAGGCAAGCTGGCTGTGGCGTGCGACGGCGAGCAGTGGCACACCAATCCCGACCGGCAGCGCGCCGACCTCGAGCGTGAACGTGAACTGCGCCGGAGCGGGTGGAGGTTCTGGAGGGTCCGCGAATCCGAGTACTACCTCGATCCGGACGCGTCGATGTCGGGGCTGTGGGGCGAGCTCGAGCGGCGCGGCATTACCTCCGAGGGTGCGGATGTCGTTGCTGTGTCCGACGCCGAGCCTTCCGGATTCACCGAGTCGTCGGTGGCCACGCCGGTGTCGTCATCGCTGGCTGACACCATTGTGGAGGCACTCGGGAGTGAGGAATATCCGGTCGTCGAGCTTGCCGATCGGCTCGAGATGGACTGGACGGTCGTTCTCGCGGTGCTGGAAGAGCTCGTCGTCGCGGGGCGGGTCGACGCGTTCGTTGCGCCAGGGCAACGGACGAACTATCGGGTTGCGGGTGTAGTCGATCGCACTGCCGACGATGGTGCCGGCTTCTGACCGAATCGGATGATCGGACGATTCGTAGGTCGGGTTTCGAGACGTTGGTGCCGCTGACCTCGCGGGGATCGGCGCAATGCCGGAGTTCGACCTCGTGGAGTAGGAGTGGTGACGACCAGTTCGTCCCCCGGCGCTATGTCTTCGTGTCTCGTACTCGAGGCACGCGGGTGTGGACCTACGGTCGTGCCGGTTTCCTGAGCTCAGGACGCGGACGGTCCACCACTGTTTTCTGCTGGCCAAGCTCGACGCCGAACCGGACCGGCGGTCGGTCGGGGACGTCTTCGGCGCCCAACCCGTCCCGGGGTCCGGTCCCGACGACGCGTCAGCAGGCCGAAGCCGAGATCAAGGCCCTGGCCGGCGCCCGGCCCGGGAATGGGTCATCTGGAAGGTCTACGACCGCAGCCGCCGCCAGTTGGCCAGCGTCGTCGCCCGGGACCTGCGCACCGGCAGGATCGCCGCGGTGCGCAGATCCGGGCTGCACATCGACTCCCGCGTCACCCCGACCGCGGACGGCCGCTTCGTCGTGGAGATCGCCCGCACCGCCGAGAACGCTTCCTGAACAGGGAAATGCACGTCCCCTCGCCGTTCGGGGCCAGACCGTCCCCTCCGGGCCGCAGGACAACGGCGCGGGACGTCGGGTGCGGCACCCGGTGCGGGGGTACGGCACACTTTCGGGCATGACTTCTGTGGGAGCCCGGTGTGGAACAGCAGTGCGCCGATGATCATGGACCTTCGCCGAGGGGCTCGACTTCGCCGGCACGAGGGTCCACCCGATCACCACCCACACCGTGAGCGGGCTCTCGGCGGTCAGCCGGCGCACAACTGCTCGCGCACGATTATCTCGTAGTGCTCGGCCGTCAGGCATGCCTGACGACGCAATCGGGAAAGGGGGCCAGAGCCGACTCCGGCCTGCCGTCGACAGGCCGGATCGACCATCCGGAAAACGGCATCGATCTGGTGACCGGACTACGTAGCGACACGCCGTCCTGCCGACACCGGACTCGTTGCACGGCCGCGTAGGCATCTCTCAAACACGGAGGTGAGGGACGTTGTCCGACGAGACGCAGCGGGATATCGGGTCGATCAGACTGCCGCAATGGGGCCGTGTCGAGCGAGGCGGTGGCATTGTGGGCTCTTCACAGTTGAGGGTGTAATCGCTGGCTGGATGTTGGCTGGCGCGTCGGTCCCGGGGCAGCGATGCGCAAACGCAGCCGGAGGCCCGATCTTGTGTCACCGTTCGCAGTGGACTTCTTCGAGTACCCGCTCAGATCGGTCAACGGCGCACCCGATAGCGCAGGTGAAGCACCCGGTTGCCCTGAATCACCACGTCGGGATCCTCCAACAGGTGCTGTGCGTGGACCGACCCGAAGTAGCGCTTGCCGGACCCGAACACGACGGGTACGACGTCCATGCGCACCTCGTCGACCAGGCCCGCGGCAAGCACCTGGCCACCGACGTCGCCACCGGCGACCTCGACGATGCGGTCACCCGCGAGCTCCTGCGCCTTGGCCACGGCTGCCTCGACGCCGTCGACGAAGTGAAATGGCGCCTCGGGGGCCCAGCCCTCGGGCTTCGGCCGGTGCGTCACGACGACCACGTGGTCGACCCCGCCCGGAGGCGTCCCCTCCCAGCCGTCCGTCATGTCGAAGACGTGGCGGCCGACGATTGTCGCCCCGATCTGGTCCCAGTACGGCCGGGTGTAGTCGTAGGACGTCTGCGACACCTTCACCTCGCCGCTCTCGTCCAACGGGACGTCACCGCTGGACAACCAGTCGAACAGCGGTCCGGGCTGGTCGTTCTCGTCCGCGACGAAGCCGTCCACCGACACCGAGCTGTACGTGACCACCTTGCCCACGGGGCTCTCCTTAGACCTCGACGTGCCAGACGCTACCCCTGGGGCGGGCTTTGCCTGCCCTGATCTGACCGTGTTCTGCCGACTCGACGAGCTCGGTCTCGAAGTGACCAGGCCGCGGTTCGAGCCGGACCGTGCTGTCTTGGCCTGTCGCGTCGTCGAACCCGACGGGTCGGATGAGAGGTGGTGTCGCCGCTGCGGATGCGAGGGATCGTCGCGCGACACCGTAACCCGGCGTCTGGCGCACGAGCCGCTGGGTTGGCGGCCGACCACGCTGGTGGTCCCGATCCGTCGCTATCGGTGCTCCGGCTGCGAGCATGTGGCGCCAGGACACCAGCCTGGCTGCTGAGCCGCGGGCGAAGCTCTCGCGAGGTGGTCTGCGGTGGGCACTCGAAGGCGTCGTGCGCCAGCACCTGACCGTCGCGCGTGTCGCTGAAGGACTCGTGGGCGCCTGGAACACCGCCAACGACGCCGTCCTGGCCGAGGGCAAGCGGGTCCTGATAGACGATCCGCACCGGCTCGACGGCGTCCAGGTTCTCGGCGTCGATGGATCCCCGCAGCGGTCGCGGTGATGGATCCCTTCAACGGGGTCCGCGTAGCCGGTGACGCGCTCGACAAGTGCCGGCGTCGGGTCCAACTCGCGATCCACGGCCACTGCGGTCACAAGGACGACCCGCTCTACGCCGCCAGGAGGACCCTGCACACCGGCGCCGACCTACTCACCGACAAGCAGCAGGACCGACTCACCGCCCTGTTCGCCGCCGAAGAGCATGTCGAAGTCGAGGCGACTTGGGGGATCTACCAGCGGATGATCGCCGCCTACCGTCACCCGGATCGAACGAAGGGGCGCGAGCCGATGCGGAACCTGATCGGGTCGGTCAGCGCCGGCGTTCCCGCTGCGCTGAGCGAGGTGATCACGCTGGGCCGAACGCTGAAGAAGCGCGCCGTCGACGTGCTGGCCTACTTCGACCGACCCGGCACCAGCAACGGCCCAACCGAGGCGATCAGCGGACGACTCGAACACCTCTGCGGCTCCGCCCTCGGGTTCGGCAACCTCACCACCTACATCGCCGGATCGCTACTCGAGACCGGTGGCTTCAGGCCGCTGCTACACCCTGGATTAGGAAGAGCCGCATTGTGCCCTGGCTCGTTTACGACGATGTGGGCGAGGTGGTCGAGCCAGTTCGGCGGTATCTGGCTGATTGTGTTGCCCCATCGAATCTATTTTCGCGCCAGTGCGTTTGAGGAGCAAGGTCACCAAGGGGCCGGGCTCGCGGACGGCCGGGCTCGCGCTGGCGTTCACGGTGATCGAGGCCGCTGAGGCACGCTGGCGCGCCGTGAACGCGCCGCACCTGGTCGCCCTCGTTCGGGCCGGAGCCGTGTTCGAGAAGGGAAGACTCATAGAACGACCGGTTGATGCGTCAACTACGAAGGAGGTCGCCCGACGCTCGCCCATCCACAACGATTTGACAATAACTCGTGTGGCGTCGCGATGAGTTTTGCCCTCCGGTGCAGTCTGATCTGCATGGGCAAACTCATCTATGGCTTCAACGTGTCGGTGGACGGGTACATCGCCGATGCGCAAGGCAACATCGACTGGACCGATCCGAGCGAAGAACTGCACCAGTACTGGAACGACTTCGAGCGGGAGACCGCTCTGTCGTTCTACGGGCGGCGGCTCTACGAACTGATGTCCGCGTACTGGCCGACTGCCGACAAGGCCCCGGATGCCACCCCTCTGATCGTCGACTTCGCCCGCATCTGGCGCGACATGCCCAAGGTCGTGTTCTCGCACACCCTGGAGTCCGTCGACTGGAACTCCCGCCTGGAACGCGGCGACCCGGTCGAGGTGGTGACGAAGCTGAAAGCCGAAACCGACGGCAGGCTGGAGGTGGCCGGCGCGACGCTGGCAGCACCGATCGTGCAGGCCGGACTGGTGGACGAATACCGGATCGTGGTCGCGCCCATCGCCGTGGGCGGCGGCACCCCGTTCTTCCCGACCCTGCCGTCATGGATCTCGCTGCGACTGTTGGAGAACCGCACCTTCCCGGGTGGCACGGTCCTCCTGCGCTACGAGGCGAAACACGACTGATCGGACATACACAGCCAGGCGAGCTGCGGATGCACTACGAGATACACGACTCGAACGGCACGCAAGTACTGCTGCTGCACGGCAGCCTGTTCGACATCCACCAGCAGTTCGACGAACTGCTGCCCGGGAAACTCACAGAACGACCGATCGACCCACCAACCACCCTGGAGGTCGCCTGAAACTCGCCCATCCACAGGTCTTGACAATATCTCGATCCTAGGAGCGCGCACTGTCGGACTCGGAAAGACCGGAGCGGATTGCGCAAGGCCTACTACGACGCATGGTCCGAGGTCGCATCAGTCAAAGCAATGCGACGACGGTCGCGGCAAAGACCACGGTGGAGAACCCGAATTCGGCGATCGACGGCGGCTTGTCCCACCACGGCACCCCGCAGCTCGACACATACCACCAGCCGTTCGGCCCGATGAACGACATGGTCACCACGAACGACACCGCTGCCGCGAACAGCGCCCGATTGCGCCGCGAACGCAACACCGCGGGGCCGGTCGCCACGGCAGCGAGCATCGCCACGATCGCCACCAGCAGGCACAGCACTAGGGTGAAGACCGCGAACCGGCGCGCCAGGGACCCGTCCACGGTGATCTGCAGCAGGTACTGATAGCGCAGATACCCCTGGAACCACGGCACATTCGGGCCGACCTCGTGTACGTGCTGCATCTCCAGCACAGCCGCAGGGGGTCTGGGCCGAGAAGACCGGCACCAGCACCACCAGCCCGGCCGCGACCATCGGAGCGAGCAGGGGCAACCATCCCATGTTGCGAGCCGGTGATGGGGGATGCGGGGCGATCGGGCGGGCGCCGGCGATCGATGCGGCGAAGCAGATGATGCCCGACGGGCCGGCGGTGACGGTGATCGCGCCGATGAGGATCGCGGCGGCGGCGGACAGCAGACGCCGGGTGGCGATCGCGCGTTCGACCGAACACCAGGTCAGCACGACGCCGGTGGCCTCTCGTCTTCGTTGCCCGCGGCTCGCGGTGTCCTGGCGCGGATATCGACTCGGCGGAGGTGCGCGCACGCTGCGGCCATCCCGAGTTGCCCGGGTGTGAGGGCCGGCACAGTGAACAATATAGGTCAAATGACCTATATTTTGACCATGGCTGACACGCTCACACGAGACCACGAAGGTCCGGTCCTGATCGTCGGTGGATACGGAACCGTGGGTTCCGCACTGACCGAACTCGCCGCTCCGCACTGGCCGTTGCTGCTGACCGGGCGCAATCCCGAGAAGGGCGCGGCGCTCGCCGACAAGCACGGGGCTACGGTGCGGCGCTGGGACCTAACGGATCCGGCGCCATTTCGGGCGGCGGTCCGAGCGGTGATCGGAACGGTCAACGATCCGATCGACCGGGTCTTGACGGCTGCGGTCGGCGGGGGCGTTCCGTACGTCGACATCACGCGATGGACCAGCCGCATGACCCGCGCCGTCGCCGCGGCAGCCGTGATGAGGCCACGTGCGCCGGTGCTCTTCTCGTCGGCGTGGATGGGCGGAATCACGAGTGTGGTAGCCGCTGCCCTGATATCCGAGCGCGGCGGAGTTGCCACCTCGGTCGATATCGCAGTTCGCTGGGACATGAACGACATGGCCGGCATCGATTCGGTCGACTTCATGGATCGGCTCGGATACGACTACGAGGTTCGTCGGGGCGGACTACCGGTGACGGTGGCGCCGTTGACAGATCCGCGGATCGTGAATATCGCCGGGTCGCGCACCAAGGTGGTCCGAATCGACACCCCCGAACAGCTGACGCTGCCGATCACCCTCGATGTCGGCACCGTGTCCACACGCATCGGCTTCAGCTCGGGCGCGGCCACCACGGCGTTGCTCGCAGCGAAGAAGGCCGGGTTGTTCAGGTGGGGCAAGGGGGACCGGTGGACATCCGTACGCCGGTCGTTGTTGTACTCGCCCGGCGAGGGAGGGAACGCCGAGATCCGGGTCGACGTCGACGGCGAGGGCGGAAGGACATCGGCAACGGTCGTCGATCCGCGAGGCCAAGCTCACTTGACTGCGCTCGGCGGCTTCCTCGGTTTGCGAAGAGTGCTCGATCCGACGGGGTCGGAGCCCGGTGTCACCTACCCCGAGCTGCATCCGGATCCGGCCTCGATCCTGCGATCGCTACCCGAGCACGGAGTGGAAGTATTGCGGGAATGATCTCGACGAAGGGCGGCCAACGGCAGGCCGAACTGCTCGATGCCGCCGAACGGGTACTCACGACCCGCGGCAACGCCGATGCGTCTCTGCGTGACTTTGCCGCTGCGGCGGGCGTGCGTATCGGGCACCTCCAGCACTATTTTCCGACTCGCGCCGATCTGATCCGGGCTGTGCTCGAGCGGGCGCTGCAGCGCTCGCTCGAGCGGCTCTCGTCCGCACTGGGGCTGATCGAGGAACGGGGTGAGCAGCCGGCCCTGACCAGGTCGGAAACGACGAGTCTGTTCGAGATCCTGCTCGCAGAGCAGGACGATCCGTCGTGCGTGCGGTTGTTCGTGGAGGTCTGGGCCATTGCCATGAGCGACGAGAGCACGGCCGCGGTCGTCCGCGACTTCTACACCGGATACGTCGGTCACGTGGCCGACCTCGTGGCCTGCGTTCGCCCCGATCTCGACCGGTCGCGGAGCCTCGCGGTCGCGGCGACCGTGGTCAGCCTGGTGGAAGGTGCGGCCATTGTCCACTCGACGGTCGGCGTCGGTCGTTCGGCGGAAGCGAGGAGCGAGATTATCCGGGCCGCAGTCGGATTGGTACATGGTCCCTGATGCGTCCGGGCGGGCGCTGGCTGTGACCGCCCGCCCCGGTGCCGGCGTCGTCGATGCGGTCCGGCTCGGAGCGGGGTCGCTATTCGGGGTGAGCCGAGCTCCACGCCTGCCAGATATCGGGACGGAGCCGGCCCCGATCCGGCACCGGGAGGCCTTGGGCACGTGCCCAGGCCCGAACCTCGGCGGTGGACGGCGCCGGCGGTGCCCCCTCCCCGGCGCCGCTCGCGGATTCGGCGATGTTCCCGGATTCGGCAGCGGGCGCGTCGACCGGGCGCGGTGCCGCAATGCGGGCGATCGCCGTGTTCTCTGCCTCGGCCCAGACGTAGGCCGCCGCCAGATAGCGGTAGGTCCACTGCTCCGCCAGGGCGCGGTTGTCGCAGAACACGATCGGCACGTTCGGCCAGCGCACCTGCAACTCGGCCAAGCCGTCGGCGACGGTCGCCGGCCGCACCCGCTCGAGCGCGAAGATCGCCGAGTACCGGTCCTCGACCACGATCGCGGCCCGCGGTAGGGCCGCCAGTTCGGCCAGCGCGTAGCGCAGCGTGCCGTTCGTCAGGCTCGAGACCAGGTCCGGCACCGACTTGCGTTCGACCGAGGCCACGAGGCGGTCCTCGACGAAGACCCCGTAGTCCCCGCACGGCAGTGCGCGCCTGGTGAGACCGACCTGCTGGTCGGCGAACCGGTAGGCGTAACGCTCGTGCGAGTCGACGACGATGGGCAGCTCGGCGATGCCGGCGGCCCGGGCGGTGGGTGTGCGCACGTTCGGCCGGGCCTGTTTGCGGGTCCGCGGGGACTGCCAGAACACCACGTCGCGCCCGCGCGCGGTGGTGTACACGATCTGCGATCGGTTCTCCCGGCCCCGATCGAGTACCAGATCGATTGCCGCGCCGCGCCGCGCACACGACCGCACGGCCACCCGCTCGACCACCTCGGGGTCGTCGGGCCATTCGTCGATCGGCACCGGATGGCAGTACAGCGCCTTCGTGCGCGGCCAGGTTCCCGAGGTGCGAAACACCAGCCCGCCGTCGAGGGGTACCCGCAGCAGGTAGCCCAGCTTGGACGCCGGCTCCGGATTCACCGCGATCACCATTTCCACAGCTGTCAGGGTCTCATCGCAACGCAAGGACGTCCGCGGGTGCCAGAAGTTACCCGCCGGTACACCTACCGGGGTCCGGTCGCAACCGGCATCATCGATCGTAATTGATTGATCGATTACTCAATGAGCGCGCGCAGCGGTGTGCGGTCCCGAGCAAGGAAGACGGACGTGAACTCTGTGAACGGTGAGACGGCGCTGGTGACGGGAGCGGGTCAGGGAGTGGGACGCGGCATCGCCCTGGCGTTGGCTGCGGCCGGAGCCCGGGTGGCCGTGGTGGGGAGGACGGCCGACAAGATCGAGAAGGTGGCGGCGGAGATCGAGGAGCGCGGCGGCCGCGCTGCCGCCTTCGTGTGCGATGTCACCGATGCGGCCGGGATCGATCTCCTGGTGGAGCGGGTGATCGCGCGATTCGGCGGCCTGTCGATCCTGGTGAACAACGCCCAGTCGACGGTCCACGGGCGATTGCTCGACCTCGACGAACAGGTCTATCAGCGGGGGATGGATTCCGGGCCGACCGCGACACTGCGGCTGATGAGGGCGTGTCACCCGCATCTGAAGGGCGGCGGCTCGATCGTCAATCTCGGGTCCGCGGCGGGGGTGCGCTGGGACCCGTCCGGATACGGTGGCTACGCGGCCGCCAAGGAGGCGATCCGCGTCCTCACCCGCACGGCGGCGTGTGAGTGGGCCGCCGACGGGATTCGAGTCAATGCGATTCTCCCGTTGGCCAATTCATCCGCCCTCGAGATGTGGGCGCAGGAGAGTCCGGACGAAGCGCGGGCGTATCTCGACACCGTGCCGCTCGGGCGGCTGGGCGACCCCGAAACCGACATCGGTCCGGCGGTGGTCTTCCTGTGCAGTCCGGCGGCACGGTACATCACCGGTCACTCGCTCCCCGTCGACGGCGGTCAAGCGCTGATGCGCTGAGACGTGCGACGGACATCGCTACTCGTACCTTGTCGCGGAAGAGAGAAACGTCCAGATGCCCGATGTGCTCGCACCGGCCCGGTCCGGCCCGGCTCGGTCCCGTGGCCATGTGCAATCGAATCATCAAGGAGGAGAAGGCCGAAGGGATGTTCCGCCCTGATCAACCATGCCGGGGCATATCGGTCCGCCACGACGGTGTGCTGTCCCTGCCCCCCTTCTACGTTATACACGATTCGAGGCTCTCATGAGGCCCGGAATTGTGGCCGATAATCGCCTGCGGAACGCCGGAACCTACAGGTGAGGGGCAGGGGAATGGGATATGTACTGGACTTCCGGGAGATCGATCGGACGCAGGTTGCGGTCGCCGGCGGCAAGGGCGCGAACCTCGGAGAGCTGTCGCGAATCGAAGGCATACGTGTGCCGGCGGGGTTCTGCGTGACGACTGACGCCTTCCGGCGGGTCGTGGCAGAAGTGCCGTCCCTCGACGATCGGCTCGATCGATTGTCGCGTCTCGAGGCGGCGGATCGGGATTCGATCCGCGTGCTCAGTGCGCAGATCCGCCGTGCGGTCGAAGAGTGCGTCATCCCTGACGATGTGGTGTCGGAGATCGTCCGCTCTCTCGCCCGGCTCGGTGAACAAGCCGCATATGCGGTCCGATCCAGCGCGACGACCGAGGATCTGCCGACCGCATCCTTCGCCGGTCAGCAGGACACGTACCTGAACGTCTCGGGCCCAGCGGCGATTCTCCGGCACGTGAGCCGGTGCTGGGCTTCGTTGTTCACCGAGCGAGCCGTCACCTACCGTCTGCGCAACGGTTTCGACCAGCGGAAGGTTCACATGGCGGTGGTTGTCCAGCGGATGGTGTTCCCGTGGGCGGCCGGGATTCTGGTCACGGCTGATCCCATCACCTCCAATCGGAAGGTCGCGTCGGTGGAGGCAGGCTTCGGACTCGGCGAGTCCCTCGTTTCCGGCTTGGTGAACCCGGACGTCTACAAGGTGCGTGACGGCAAAGTCACGGACAGGACCGTCGCCACCAAACAACGCGCCGTCCAAGCAGCGCCAGCCGGTGGCACGCACATGCAGGGAATCGAGCAGGAGCAGCAGAACCGATCGGTGCTGACAGATGAGCAAGTTGTGCAACTCGAGCGGCTGGGCAGAAGAATCGAAGCGCACTTCGGCAGTCCTCAGGACATCGAATGGTGCCTGGTCGACGACGGTTTCCGAATCGTGCAAAGTCGCCCGATCACCACGCTGTTCCCGGCCCCCGTGGTCGACGACGGGGAGAACCGTGTGTACGTCTCTGTCGGCCATCAGCAGATGATGACCGACCCGATGAAGCCCCTGGGGATCTCCCTGTGGCAACTGACGAGTCCGGCACCCACGAGGGAGGCGGGAGGTCGGCTGTTCGTCGATGTCACCCAGGCTCTGGCTTCGCCGGTGAAGAGAACGGGACTGCTGGACGCTCTCGGCAAGTCCGATCCGCTTCTCGGGGATGCGTTGGCGACCATCGTCGAACGCGTCGACTTCATCAGGTGGTGTCCGGACGACGGGGCCGGCGGTGTACCGGCCGGCGATGCACCTGCCCTGATCGAGGCCGACGAAGGCATCGTCGCCGAGTTGATGGCGCAGAGCCAGGCCTCTGTCGCGATGTTGAAGCGCGAGATCCGGGCCAAGTGCGGAGCGGCGCTGCTCGACTTCATCTCGGCCGACCTCAAGGAGCTGAGGCGGATCCTGTTCGACCCGCGGAGCCAC
Organism: Rhodococcus sp. ENV425; assembly: GCF_002887785.1. Lineage (NCBI taxonomy): Bacteria > Bacillati > Actinomycetota > Actinomycetes > Mycobacteriales > Nocardiaceae > Rhodococcus > Rhodococcus sp. ENV425. Next base: position 31,321 of record NZ_PCZU01000043.1, on the reverse strand, counting down.
CAGGTGATCACGGCGGCGATGGAAGCAGCCTGGTGGCTCAACGATCGGCTTCAGGCCTGGCTGGGCGAGAAGAACGCAGCCGACACGCTCACGCAATCGGTCCCGCGCAACGTCACGTCGGAGATGGGCCTGGCGCTCGTGGGCGTGGCCGACGCGATCCGGCCGCACCCGGACGTGGTGGCCTTTCTGCAGCACGTCGAGGACGCGGGCTTCGAGGAGGGGAGCTTCCTGGACGAGCTGGCGAAACGCGCCGGCGGCCCGCAGGCGCGCGCGGCGATCGAGGCCTACCTCGACAAGCACGGCATGCGCTGCGTCGGCGAGATCGACATCACGAGACCGCGCTGGAGCGAACGCCCCACCACCTTGGTGCCGATGCTCATGAGCAACATCAGAAACTTCGGGCCGGGCGCTGGAAAGCGACGCTTCGAGCACGGGCGGCGAGAGGCTCGCAAGAAGGAACACCAGTTGCTGGAGCGTCTGCGCGCCTTGCCGGACGGAGAGCGAAAAGCCTGTGAGGCCAAGCGGATGATCGACCGTGTCCGCGCCTTCTCCGGGTATCGGGAGTATCCGAAATACGGCATGGTCAGCCGCTACTTTGTATACAAGCAAGCCTTGTTGGGCGAGGCCGAGCGGCTCGTGCAGGCGCGTGTGCTTCGCCGCAAGGAAGACATCTTCTACTTGAGGTTCGACGAGCTGCGCGAGGTCGTGCTCACGCACCGATCGTGTGACCAGCTCATCCGTGAGAGAAAGGCCGCATTCCGCTCGTACCAGGCGCTCACGCCGCCCTGGGTGTTCACATCGGACGGCGAGGTCGTCGCCGGAAGGTATCGGCGCGAAGGCGTCCCGCCTGGAGCGCTGGCCGGTACGCCGGTGTCCGCCGGGAGTATCGAGGGGCGAGCCCGTGTCGTGTCGGATATGGCGCAGGCCGATCTCGAGGCGGGCGACATCCTGGTCACCGCCTACACCGATCCGAGCTGGACTACCGTGTTCGTCGCGATCAAAGGCCTGGTGACGGAGGTGGGCGGACTGATGACCCATGGGGCGGTGATCGCGCGGGAGTACGGATTGCCGGCCGTCGTGGGTGTGGAGGGTGCCACCCGGTTGATTCGCGACGGGCAACAGATCCGCGTGAACGGAACCGACGGGTACGTCGAGATCCTGCCCCAGCGGGACGTCTGAGGGGCAGGAACTGCGGAGCCTGTTCCAGGAGATGCAGGTCCCGATACGGGTAGACCTTCGGTGCGAGCTTGCCGAACAGTCGGACGCCGAGCGTGACCGGTTGGGGCATCACCTTCGCGAAATCGCCGACCGGTGAGCGGTGGTGCGCGCCCCGCTCGTTCTGCTCGGCGGAGTCACCGACCCGGCCGGCACGCACACCGGCACGCGATGCGTCCTGACCCCGGTCCCGAATCCCGCCTCGGAAAAGGTGTCCCGTTGAGCTGACACCCCGCAGCCACAGCGCGGGGAAATTCCTACGCTCGAGGTACCCGAGGAAGGAAGTGATCGATGCAGTCGCTCGACTGTCATGCGTGTGGCAACACCGTGTTCGTGGCGAAGTACAGCCCCGTGCACACGAGCATTCAGTGGACAGGGCCGGCCCGCGACACCTGCCGCGAGTTCGCCGCGGCGGCCCGTCCGGGGGAGACCACGACCTACCTGCCCCGCTGCGGAGCGCTGCACGAGTCGGTCGATCGAGCCGTGCGTGACGGCCGGCTCGTGCCCTCGCAGCGGGTCGAACCGTAGTCGGTCCGGCGTCTGTCGCCGCACCCGGAAGCACATCACCTGGAGGACTTCATGACTGTTGAACCCGAGACCATCGAGGTTCGGAGCATCGAGACGGGCAGCAACCCGACGCGGTACGCCCGCGGCTGGCACTGCCTCGGACTGGCGAAGACGTTCCACGACGGAAAGCCGCATCAGATCAAGGTATTCGGGACCGACCTGGTGGTCTTCGAGGATTCGAAGGGCGCCCTGCACGTCCTCGACGCCTTCTGCCGGCACATGGGCGGCAATCTGGCCCGGGGCGAGATCAAGGGCGACACGATCGCGTGCCCGTTCCACGACTGGCGATGGGGCGGCGACGGCCGGTGCGCGGAGGTGCCGTACGCCCGCCGCACCCCGAAGATCGCCAGGACGAAGTCCTGGATCAACATGGAACGCAACGGCTTGCTCTTCGTGTGGAACGACCCGCAGGGCAACCCGCCGCCGGCGGACGTGACCATCCCCGGGATCCCGGACTACGGGACCGACACCTGGAGCGAGTGGACGTGGAACACCTTCCACGTGACGGGATCGAACTGCCGGGAGATCGTCGACAACGTCGTCGACATGGCACACTTCTTCTACGTGCACTTCCAGATGCCGCAGTACTTCAAGAACGTCTTCGAGGGTCACATCGCCGCACAGCACATGCGTTCGACCGGCCGTGACGACATCAAGACGGGTGTGCAGCTGGATCTGCCGGATTCGCAGACGATCTCGGACGCGATGTACTACGGACCGTCCTTCATGCTCGACACCGTCTACACGGTCGCTGGAGACGTGACGGTCGAGACCAAGCTCGTCAACTGCCACTACCCGGTCACGCAGGACTCGTTCGTGCTGCAGTTCGGGACCATCGTCAAGAAGGTGGACGGGGTCGGGGACGAGGAAGCCGCGGCGATGGCGACGATGTTCACCGAGGGTGTGGAGACGCAGTTCAAGCAGGACGTCGAGATCTGGAAGCACAAGACCCGGATCGAGAACCCGCTGTTGACCGAGGAGGACGGCCCGGTCTACCAGTTGCGTCGCTGGTACAGCCAGTTCTTCGTCGACGTCGAGGACGTCACTCCGGAGATGGTGCAGCGCTTCGAATTCGAGGTGGATACCAGTCGGGCACTGGAGAACTGGCAGAGGGAAGTGGACGAGACCATGGCACTGCGCGGCTGACCCGCGAGCGCCGGCCCCGCGCCA